>JBGTCW010000483.1:0-2212 GCA_041748635.1 Ilumatobacteraceae bacterium
GCTGCGCGCCAGGGGTCAGACCGAGGTCTGACCCCGCGCGCCACCAGCTTCGCGACGAGACCCCGGTCAGACGGCCGCGATCGTGTCGAGCAGGACGGTTGGCTGCAGCCAATGACTGCTCCACCGCTGCCGCTCCGGGACGCCGCCCGTCGCCGGAGATCCCGCCCTGCTCGACACATCGGCCACGGTAGGCAATCGAACGAGACGTGTCATGAGTAGTGGGTACTCACGTCGAGCTCGTCGTGCGATGCAGTACCGTCCGTCCATGCACGATCTCCGGGGGGCGACCGCCATCGTGACGGGTGCGTCGCGTGGCATTGGTGTGTACATCGCGAGGGCGCTGGCCGAGGAGGGTGTCAACGTGTCGCTCGCCGCCCGCTCCGCCGACGAACTCGAGCAGGTTCGCGCCGAGGTCGAGGCGATGGGCGTGACGGCGATCGCCACCGTGTGCGACGTGGTCGACGCCGGCGATCGAGCGAGGCTGATCGAGCGCACCGAGGCAGACCTCGGACCGATCGACATCCTCATCAACAACGCGGGCATCGAGCGGGTGCGCCGCTTCACCGAGGCGAGCGACGCTGACTTCACCGACACACTCGCCATCAACCTCGAAGCGCCGATCCTGCTGACCCACGCCGTTGTCCCGGGCATGCTCGAACGAGGGCGTGGCCACGTCGTCAACATGGCGTCGGGCGCCGGCAAGGTCGGCGTTCCGTACGGGACCTCGTACTGCGCGAGCAAACACGGCCTCGTCGGGTTCACCCACGCACTGCGCGCCGAGTACCACTGCAGCCCGGTCGGCTTCTCGGTGGTGTGCCCCGGCTTCGTCACCGATGCCGGCATGTACGACCGCTGGGAAGCTCAGGGGATCAAGGCACCCCGCATCGCCGGATCGTCGAAGCCGGAGAAGGTCGCGTCGGTCACGGTCAGCTGCATCAAGAAGGACCGGGCCGAGGTGATCGTCAACACGCCGCCCGTGCGCCCCTTGGTGGTGCTCACCAACGTGTTCCCCGGAATCGCACCGATGCTGCTGCGCAGGCTCGGCTACGCCGGCGTGTTCGAGCGGGTCATCGAGGCCGAACGCGCTGGCTGAGCGCGATTGCTGAGCGCGATTGGTCGGTTCGAGTGATCCGACGCGATCGCTGCACGCCAGGGGTCAGACCGAGGTCTGACCCCGCGCGGTCGCTGCACGCTGTACGTCAGACCGAGGTCTGACCCCGCGCGGTCGCCGCGCGCTGGACGTCAGACCGAGGTCTGACCCAGCGCGATCAGTAGATCTCGATGAGGCCGGCGGCGCCTTGGCCACCGCCGATGCACATCGTGACGACGCCGTACTTCGCGCCGCGGCGCTTGCCCTCGAGCAACACGTGGCCGGCGCAGCGGGTGCCGGTCATGCCGAACGGGTGACCGATGGCGATCGAGCCGCCGTTGACGTTGTACTTCTCGGGATCGATACCGAGCGTGTCACGCGAGTACAGGCACTGACTGGCGAACGCCTCGTTCAGTTCCCAGATGTCGATGTCGTCGACGGTCAGACCGTGGCGCTTGAGCAGCTTCGGCACGGCGTAGATCGGGCCGATGCCCATCTCGTCGGGCTCGCACCCGGCGACCGCCCACCCCTTGAACGCACCCATCGGCTCGATGCCCCGACGCGACGCTTCTTCGTCGGACATCATCACGACCGCTGCAGCACCGTCGGAGAGCTGACTGGCGTTGCCGGCGGTGACGAAGTTGCCCTCACCGCGCACCGGCTGCAGCTTCTGGAGCCCCTCGAGCGTGGTCTGCGGACGGTTGCATTCGTCGCCGGTCACCGTGTAGTCGACAATCGACTCTTCCTTCGTCTCTTTGTCGACGAGCTTCATCTTGGTGTCCATCGGAACGATCTCGTCCTCGAACAGACCGTTCTCCTGCGCGGCGGCCATGCGCATCTGCGACTGGTACGAGTACTCGTCCTGCGACTCGCGCGACACGTTGTAACGCTGGGCGACGATGTCGGCCGTCTCGATCATCGCCATGTAGATGGCCGGGTACATCTCGGTGAGCTTGGGGTCCATGTTGACCGCACCACCGAACCCGCCGCCGGGGATCGAGATCGACTCGACGCCAGCCCCGACCACGCAGTCGGCGCCGTCGACCTTGATGTGGGTCGCAGCGACGGCGATCGAGTTGAGCCCCGACGAGCAGTGGCGCTGGATCGTGTTGCCGCCGGTGG
>JBGTCW010000484.1:0-4073 GCA_041748635.1 Ilumatobacteraceae bacterium
CGACACCGGTGCGGGTGTCGAGCAGGCGAGCCGGCACGAGCGGGAGGAGCCCCGCTGCAGGAGACGAGCTGATGTAGCCCAACACGTCGACGAGGCAGTCGGCAGTGCCGAACGCGTTGAACACGCCGATCCTGCCGTCGGGACCGAGCCCGACGATCGCCATGTTCGGCACCGCCCGGCCCGGCGTCGGGTTCAGACTCGACGACCCGGTGGCCGGCGCGTTCGATGGGAACACGCTGAAGAACCCCGGCTCGGTGGGATTCACCGACGTCACGTTCACCGCCACGCCGACCACACCACTCGCCGGGACACCACCGCGCCCGGTGATCTGCACAGCGAGCGTCTGGCCGGCACCGATCGGGCCCATCTGCCCGCCGAGCCCGCTCCGGGTGTCGCACACCCGCTGCGGAGCGATCGAAACGAACCGCCCGGCACCGATCAGCGGCGGAACCGTGACCGCTGGTACCGGCGTCGGCGTCGGAGACGGTGGAGGCGTCGGCGGTACGACGCCGGGGGCGTGAGCGAACAGCGCGAGTTGCTGGATCGAGCGGCCGCCGAGCACATCGGATGCTCCACCGCCGAGCCAGCCGTCGATCACGCTGCCGTAGTAGTCGCGGAAGTCGACGTGGAACGCCATGCGATCCCAGCGGCCCAGCCCGGCGAGCGTCGGGCGTTGGCCATAACGGCCGCCGCGCACGTTCGCACCGAGCACGAAGTGCGGCGCCGCGGTTCCGTGGTCGGTCCCGGCACCGTCGTTGCTCCAACTGGTGCGGCCGAACTCCGAGAACGTCATGATCGTGACGCGATTTCTCCACTCGGGCGAGAGCACGGCGAAGAAACGTGCGACTGCCGCATTCAGCTCACGCATGCGAGCGGGGTGCTGACTCGGTTGTCCGGCGTGGCTGTCGAAGTCGCCCCATCCCGCGGTGAGGACCCGCACGCCGAGGTTCGCGTTCACGAGCCTCGCCATCACCTCCATCTCTGCGACGAGTGGCTGGTCCGACAGTTCGTTGTCGGGCGGGATCAAGGGTGCGAGCGTGGCCGCGAGATCGAGCTGATCGATCATGGCGGCGCCGACGCGACCGCGCCAGGTCGCAGGGTCGCCCACCCCGAGCCGGCGCATTGCGGTGTAGATCTTCTGAGTCTCAGCGTTCGTCGATGCGCCGAACGACGGCCGGCCTGCCGCGACTGACGTGCCGCGCTGGTCACGGCCGACGAGGTGCAACGGCACCGACTGACCGATCTGGACCGCGGCGTACAGGTCCTTGCTCGTCCCGAGGTAGCCGTCGAGCCACCGCCCGAGCCAGCCCGAGGTCGGGATGCCAGTCGGGCTCCCCGCCATCCACGTCGCCATCGAGTTGAAGTGGCTCAGGTCCGGATTCGGGTAGCCGATCCCCTCGACGATGGCGAGTTGACCGGCGTCCCAGAACTGCTTGAACGTCGTCAGCTCGGGATGGAGCCCCGTGGCCGCGTCGATCGGCAGGACCTGGCTCGGTGCGATCGCCAGGCCACCGTGCTGGTCGTAGTAGTGCTGATCGTCGATCGGGACGACCGTGTTGAGACCGTCGTTGCCGCCGAACATGCCGAGCACGATGAGCACGCCGTCGTTCGGGCCGGCAGGACCCGCAGCCCAGACCGACGGATCGAGACCGGGAAGCGTGAGGTCGAGGAGTGAGCTGATCGGTCCACCGAGCGCGCCGGCGCCGACGCCGAGTCCGATCAGTTGCAGGAAGCGTCGGCGATCGAGTACGTGCGGGTCCGTCTCGGCCATGTGGAGATGACGCAGCGCATCGGCGGTGGAGATGTCGGGATCGAGCATCGGTCAGGCCAGGTGCATCTCGGGGGCGAGCATCAACAGGACGATGGCGTTGTGGCGTTGCCACACGTTGGTGCCGTCGGCGTAGCGCGCGATCTCCTCAACGGTCGACGTCGGTGGCTGGAGGTACATCAGCTCGGCGAGGCGCTCCGCCAGATCGGCGCTGCTCAACACGGGAAGTTCCTCGGGCCAGTCCGTGCGGGCGGTGATCTCCGAGCGCATGATCGAGCCGCCGCCGAGGGAGATCGGGCCGTCGGCGCCGTCCCAGTAGTTGCGACTTGCCCTCCACGCGAAGCTCTGCGCAACGCGCGCCCGACCCTCCATCGCGCTGGCATTGACCCAGTACCCGTTCGGTCGCCAGCCGCTCACGTTGGGTGGGAAGAGCAGGCGCTGGCCCATCGACTCCATCATCCAGGTGACATTGACCTGGCGCGAGCGTGCGCCGGTCGCCACGAGCAGAGCGACGACGAACTCCACCGGGCTCCGCACCAGGCCGTGCCGGATGCCGTCGGCGTAGAAGTCCGGATGGTTGAACAGCGCGGTGACCCACGGCCGCACCGCGAAGTCGTTCGAGGTGAGCGCCGTGCGCATCTCGGCCATCACGCCGGCCGGCGGGGGTGTGTCGGTCGCGAACGACGTCCACAGCTTGCGCGAGAGGAACTCGGCGGCGACGTCACGGGACGGCCGACCGCGGTTCGCGACGTTGGTTGCGCCAGCGGGTACGACGCCGTCTCCGAGGATCACCGAAATGGTCTCGGCGCCGTGACCCGGCCATGCAGTGGTCGCCTGATCGGCGTTGATGACGCGGCCGAGGAAGTCTTTGGGAGCGGGGTCGTGCCAGTCGGCGCGCCAGCGGTACGGACTGACATCGTCGTTCCACTGGTCGGTGTGGCCCGTCCACGCCGCGGTCGCAGCCTCGACGTCGGCTTCGGTGTAGTTGCCCACCCCGACCAGGAAGAGCTCCATCAACTCGCGGGCGAAGTTCTGGTTCGGCGACCTCTTCTTGTTCTGGTTGTTGTCGAGATAGCGGATCATGGCCACCTGCGTCGACATCGTCGTCGCGAGCGAGCCGATGTCGCCCAGGCCCTCTCGTCGCCAGAGATCGATCTGCTCGCGCATCAGCATCGACGAGCCGACCTTGCCGAACTCGCTGCAGAAGTGGCCGTGCCAGAAGAAGGCGAGGCGCTCCTGGAACGGCCGGTTCGAATCGTGGGCCATGCGGTCGAGCCAGAAGTGGGTGAGGTCCTGGCCGCGCTCCCAATCGCGGTCGGCGGACGCCGTGAAGGTGACCGACGGCGGAAACGCCGCGACCGAGAGCACGTCATCGACGGCCTCGGCCATCGAGTCGAGTGTCAACAGCTCCGCGACCCGATGCGGGCGGTCGACGAATTCGGTCCGACGCAGCAGATGCCGGACGTTTGTCTCGGTCAATGGAGGTGGCGCCATGTGAGAAGTCCCAGCTTCTCATCGGCGCGCGACCGCCCGAACTTGAGCGAGTTCTCGCGCGCCGTGCCCACAACGACGAACGCCGCCCCATGGGGCGGCGTTCAGTGTTCGATCGAGTGGGCGCGCGGCCCGTCGAGTCAGTCGTCGGCGGGGGTCGCCGGCGCGTTCTTGCGCTGGCCGTAGCGCTTGTTGAAGCGCTCCACGCGTCCGCCGGAGTCGACGAGCTTCTGCTTGCCCGTGAAGAACGGGTGGCACTCGTTGCAGAGTTCGACGGTGAGGTCGCCCTCACGGGTCGACTTCGTCACGAAGGTGTTGCCGCACGAGCAGCGCACCGTGGTGTCGACATAGTTGGGGTGGATGTCGGTCTTCATGTCGGATCTCCTGTGAGTGGCTGAGCGGGCGGGCCCTGTGCCCCCGGTCGTCACCCAGATCGGCCTCCCAGGCTACCGACCTCGGATGGGAACCCCTCCGGGTGGTTGCGCCGGTGCCAGGCACCGGCGCAACCAGCTCACATCGAGGGTTGCTTCGCGATCTCCGCGAGGAACTCATCGTTGGTGCGGAAGGTCTTGAGGCGGTCGATCAGTAACTCGAGGCCGGCAGCGGCGCTGCCGTCCTGAGCGAGGCCGGACAACACCCGACGCAGCTTCCACACCTGCTGGAGTTGCTTGCGATCGAACAGCAGCTCCTCGTGACGCGTCGAGGACGCATCGACGTCGATCGCCGGATAGATCCGCCGCTCGGCGACCTTGCGGTCGAGGCGCAGCTCCATGTTGCCGGTGCCCTTGAACTCCTCGAAGATCGCATCGTCCAT
>JBGTCW010000485.1:0-4460 GCA_041748635.1 Ilumatobacteraceae bacterium
GAGTACGGCATCGGTGACGTCGGTGGCCGAGCGAATGATCAGCGCGTGAGCGCCCGGAACGACGTCCAGGAGTTCATCGGCGGAGAGGCCGAGTTGCACGTCGACGTGGTGGCCGGCGGCACGGAGGCGGTCGAGGCCTCCGTCGGCGATCTCTTCGGTGACCAGGATGCGAGCCATAGTGCCACCTGCTTATCGGCTTCGGCACGCCACTTCCACGACGTTTGACGAACCGTTCAGGTGCCTGCGGGTACGTTCGTGTCGATGACGCCCACCGAGCGCGTGAACGAGATCGAGCGATGGTTCCTGCAGCGTGGCGTCCCGCACCTGGTCGAGACCGACAACGACGCCTCGATCCTCGACACGTGGGCGCGTGCGCTCCCGCTTCTCGTCGCCGCGTACCTGCTCCTCGGACTCAATGCCCTGGACCTCCGCAACTGGTCGCTGAGTCAGAATCTTGCGACTGCCGCTGTGGTGCTCGCCATGCTGCTCGGGGCGTGGGTGCTCTCGAACAAGCTCCGCGGTCGGCCGGCGTTCGACCGACCCGCCGACATCGACGCCCCCGAGCTGCTGCTGTTCGTGTTCGGTCCAGCGCTCCCGGTGCTGGCGTTCGGACAGGTCCGCGACGCCATCGAGAACGTGGCGTTGGCTGCTGGACTGCTCGTGCTGATCTACCTGTGGTCCTCGTACGGCGTCGGTGCATTGCTGCGTTGGGGTGCGAAACGGTCGAGTGGCCAACTCACCGGGCTCGGTCCGTTGATCGCACGAGCACTCCCGCTGCTGCTTGTGTTCAACACATTCCTGTTCGTCAACGCAGAGGTCTGGGAGATGGCCGGGACCCTCGACGGTTGGGCCTACGTGGTCGTCGTGCTGATGTTCTTCACGCTCGGTGCCGTCTTCGCCGTCAGTCGCGTGCCCGGTTTCATCCGAGCGGAGAACCGCTTCGAGTCGTGGAACGACATCGAGCACTACCTCTCCGGGACGCCCGCTGACACCATCGCGCTGCCCACAGACGGGGCGACACTCGATCCGTTGCGAGCACGCCAACGCTTCAACATCGGCCTGATCGTCCTGTTCGGTCAAGCGCTGCAGATCACCCTCGTCGTGGCGGCGCTCACGGCGTTCTTCGTGTTCTTCGGCTTCATGGCGATCCCCGTCGACACCATCGCGAACTGGACGGGCCTCGATCCGGTCCGAGTGATCGCCGACACCGGCTTCGGTGGCCGAACACTCGTGCTCACCGAGGCATTGATCAGGGTGTCGGTGTTCCTCGGGGCGTTCTCCGGCATGTATTTCACCGTCGTGCTCACCACCGACGAGACGTATCGCAACGAGTTCGCGAGCGACGTCGGCCCCGAGATCCGCCAGATCCTGGCCGTCCGCACCGCGTACCACGTGATCCAGGGCACCCACTCCGTGGCCAGCACGGCGGCCGGCAACGCGGCGAGCGCCGAGGCGGACAACCCCACGGTGACGTCGTGAACGACACGCTGCTCGAGGTCCGCACGATCTCGACGCGGAACGAGTTCGACACACTCGATGCACTGCTGCAGGAGGTGTGGGGTGCGCCAGCTCCGCTCGTCAACGTCGAACTGCTCACCGCGATCGCCCACACAGGCGGCTACGTCGCTGGAGCGTTCGTCGGCGACTCGATGGTCGGAGCATCGGTCGGCCTGCTCGCCGATCATCGCGGCGAGCGTGCGTTGCACAGCCACGTCACCGGCGTCGTCGACCCGATGCGCCACGCCGGGGTGGGACGCGCCATCAAGCTGCACCAGCGCAGTTGGGCGGCCGAGCGGGCACTCCGCTGGATCACCTGGACGTTCGACCCACTCGTGCGCCGCAACGCCTGGTTCAACATCGCGATCCTCGGCGCCGATGTCGACGCCTACCTCCCGGCGTTCTACGGCACGATGACCGACGCGATCAACGCCGGTGACACCTCCGATCGACTCCTGGTCACATGGGACGTGACCGCGCCGCTCCCCTCGACGCCGCGCGACGGATCCGACGCGCCCGGTGGACGCCGCGTGCTGACTCCGAACGACATCGTCGAGCTGCGCCGTCACGATCCCGCAGCGGTGAGCCGGTGGCGTAGTGAAACACGCGAGGCTCTCACCGCGGCCCTCGACGGAGGCGGACGCGTGCTCGGATTCACTCGCGACGGCTCCTACGTGATCGGATCGACACCATGACCTGGACCATCGATCGTGTCGAACTGCGTCGCATCGCGATGCCGCTGGTGACCCCGTTCCGGACGAGCTTCGGGAGCCAGACCGCCCGCGACATCCTGCTGGTGCGCGTCGATCTGGCCGACGCGACGGGTGGTACGACCGACACCGTCGAGGGCTGGGGCGAGTGCGTTGCGCTGTCCGAACCGAGCTACTCGGCCGAGTACGTCGACGGCGCACAGCACGTGATCACCCACCACCTGCTGCCCCGGTTGATGGCCGCTGGGCCGATCGACGCCGCCGACGTCGCCCCCGTCCTTGCGAAATTGCACGGCCATCCCATGGCGAAGGCGGCCATCGAGATGGCCGTGCTCGACGCCCAGCTCCGGGCGAGCGGTCAGTCGTTCGCAGGGTTCCTCGGAGCGGAACGGACGCATATCCCGAGCGGCGTGAGCGTCGGGATCCACGACACGACCGACGAGCTGCTCGCTGCGGTGCAGGGCTACGTCGACGACGGCTACGTGCGCATCAAGCTCAAGATCGAGCCCGGCTCGGACATCGAGCAGGTTGCGGCGGTGCGCGAGCTGATCGGCCCAGACACGCCGTTCCAGGTCGATGCGAACACCGCCTATCGCCGGACCGATGGCAGCCATCTCGCACGCCTCGACGAGTTCGGCCTGCTGCTGATCGAACAGCCGCTGCCCGAGGACGACATCGTCGGCCATGCCCGTCTCGCCGCCGAGGTCGAGACACCCATCTGCCTCGACGAGTCACTGGTGTCGGCGGCGGGGACCGCTGACGCGATCGAACTCGGCGCATGTGAGATCGCGAACATCAAACCGGGTCGGGTCGGCGGATATCTCGAAGCCGTCCGCATCCACGATCTGTGCGTCGCGAAAGGGGTTCCGGTGTGGTGCGGTGGGATGTTGGAGACCGGGATCGGCCGCGCTGCGAACGCCGCGCTCGCCGCGCTGCCGGGTTTCACGCTGCCGGGCGACATCAGCGCCTCGACGCGCTTCTATGCCCGCGACATCGTGACCGATCCCATCACGATCACCGACGGTCACGTGACCGTACCGGTCGGCCCGGGCCTCGGGTTCGAGATCGACCGCGAGTTCCTCGACTCGGTCACGACGGGACAACTGCACATCGACCGGCGCGGTACAGTCACCGAACTATGACGCACCCGTTCCTGTCAGATGAGTGGATGTCCGCAGCACGCGAGATCCGCGAGAAGTACGCCGACCAGGTTCCGCCGGTCACCACGGTGATCAAGATCAATCAGGTGATCGTCGACGTTCCGTTCGGCGACGGCGAGGTGAAGAGTTACCTCGACACCTCGTCGGGTCACGTGGTGATGGAACTCGGAGAACTCGACGACGCCGACGCCACCGTCACCACCGACTACGCGACCGCTAAGGCGATGTTCGTCGACCAGGATCAGGCCATCGCGATGCAGGCGTTCATGGCCGGCAAGATCAAGGTCCAGGGCGACATGATGAAGATGATGGCGATGCAGACTGCGATCCCGTCGAACGAGTTCACCGACACCATCGCCGACGAGATCAAGGCGATCACCGCCCCCTGACGTAGTGCAAATGCGACGGGCTGTCGCCACACTGAGCGCATGGCCCTCGTGACCGAAGCACAGATCATCGAAGCACTCCGCCCAGTCGAAGATCCGGAGCTACACCGATCGATCGTCGATCTCGGCATGCTGCGCGGCGTGACGATCCGCGACAACGGCGTCGTCGGCGTGCTCATTGCGCTCACCGTGCCGGGGTGCCCGCTCAAGAGCGAGATCCAGCGGCGCGTGTCCGACGCGGCGACCGAACTGGACGGGGTCGAGTCGATCGACCTCGAGTTCACCGTGATGAGCGACGAGGATCGCGAGAACCTGCGGCGGACCCTGCATGGCGACGCCGCATCGAGCGGCGGATCGAACCAGGCGCACGGCCACGCCGAGGGTCGCGAGGTTCCGTTCTCGAAGAACACCTCGAAGACTCGTCCGCTCCTGATCTCCTCCGGCAAGGGCGGCGTCGGCAAGTCGAGCGTCACCACGAACCTCGCCGTCGCACTTGCATCGCAGGGGTACTCGGTCGGCGTGGTCGACGCCGACATCTACGGCTACTCGATCCCCCGCATGCTCGGCACCGATCGCGACCCCGTCGTCATCGACGAGATGCTGGTGCCACCCGAGATGTGGGGCGTTCGGTGCATCTCGATCGGTTACTTCGTGCCGGAGGGTCAGGCGATCATCTGGCGCGGCCCGATGCTCCACAAGGCACTCGA
>JBGTCW010000486.1:0-2040 GCA_041748635.1 Ilumatobacteraceae bacterium
GTGGTGAGGCCTGACGAATGAATTCGTCTACTCGATGACGGCGAGGACATCGCCGCCGCCGACGGTGTCGCCTGCGGTGACCTTGATCTCCTTGACGGTGCCGGCCTTCTCGGCGTTGATCTGGTTCTCCATCTTCATCGCTTCGAGCACGACGATCCCGGCGCCGACCTCGACGGCTTGACCGACCTCGACGAGCACCTTGACGATCGTGCCCTGCATCGGCGCCTCGACCGAACCAGACGCGACTGCGCCGCCGCCACTGCTCCCACCGCCGGTGCGCTTGGCCTTCTTGGGGGCGGTCGCCGTTGCGACCGTGGGCGAGTCGGGGACCCACATGTTCACGTCGAAGCGTTTGCCGTTGACCTCGACGGTCGTCGACCGCTTCACGAGCTGCTCGCCCTCGGCATCGGTCTCCGGCGCAATGCTCTCGGCCTTGCCACCCACACCCGTGAGATCGAGAACCTGCTCCACCCACTTCGTCGAGTGCGTGACAGCAGCAAAGTCGGGGTGGGCGAGGATCGCCCGGTCGGCGGGAATCGTGGTCGCAACACCCTCGACGACCAGTTCGTCGAGTGCCCGGATCGTCCGAGCGATGGCGATCTCGCGAGTGCGTCCCCAGACGACGAGCTTGCCGACGAGGTTGTCGTAGTACTGGCTGATCTCGTCGCCGGAGTGGTAGCCGGTGTCGAAGCGCACGCCGAACCCGTCGGGTGCGACGAGTTTGGTGATCGGGCCGGGCGATGGGAGGAACTTGCCTTCGGCGACGTCCTCGGCGTTGATGCGGACCTCGATGGAGTGGCCACGGCGTGCGGCGTCGACCTCGGCCTGCGTCATCGGCAGTTCCTCGCCGGCGGCGACCCGGATCTGCCACTCGACCAGATCGATGTCGGTGATCATCTCGCTGACCGGGTGCTCGACCTGGAGGCGAGTGTTCATCTCGAGGAAGAAGAAGTCGCCGTCCTGGAAGATGAACTCCACCGTGCCGGCTCCGTAGTAGCCCACCGCCTTGGCGGCCTTGACCGCAGCCTCTCCCATCGCCTGCTCGACGCCCTCGGGCATGCTCGGCGCCGGTGCTTCCTCGATCAGCTTCTGGTGCCGGCGCTGCGCCGAACAGTCGCGCGACGAGACCCAGACACAATTGCCCTGCTTGTCGCCGACCAGCTGGATCTCGACGTGACGCGGCCAGGTGAGGTACCGCTCGACGTACACCTCGTCGCGGCCGAAGAACGCCTTGGCCTCGCGTTGCGCGCTCGCCATCGCGTCGTCGACCTCGGCCTCGGTCTGCACGACCTTCATGCCGCGCCCACCGCCGCCGAACGCAGCCTTGATGCACACCGGCCAACCGTGCTCGTTGCCGAAGGCCTTGATGTCGTCGGGGCCCTTGGCGAACTCGGTCGTGCCGGGCACGACTGGAGCGCCGCCGCGGATGGCGGCGAGTCGGCTCGACACCTTGTCGGACATCTCGTCCATGGCGCTCGGGGGCGGGCCGATGAACTCGACGCCCATCTCAGCGATCGCACGGGCGAAGTCGGCGTTCTCGGAGAAGAAGCCATAGCCGGGATGCACCGCATCGGCGCCACTCTGCTTGATGACGTCGAGCATGACCTCGGTGTTGATGTAGCTCTCGGCAGCGGTCTGGCCGCCGAGCGCGTACGCCTCGTCGGCGAGTCGGACGTGGAGGGCGTCGCGGTCGAGTTCGGAGTACACCGCCACCGTCGGGATGCCCATCTCGCGGGCGGCGCGGATGACTCGGACAGCGATTTCGCCGCGGTTGGCGATCAGGATCTTCTTCAGCACGGCTGCCAATGTAGGGGCCGTGACCACCGACGGAGACATCTGGACGTCCACGCCGTGGCCGTCGGGCTGGGAGGTTCGCCACGTCGCGGAGACCGGGAGCACCAACGCCGACCTGATCGCCGCGTTCCTCGACGGGACTGCATCGAACGGCACGATCCTGGCGACCGACCATCAGACCGCCGGGCGGGGGCGTCTCGATCGGCGGTGGGACGCTCCGCCGGGCACCAACCTGCTGGTGTCGAT
>JBGTCW010000487.1:0-4570 GCA_041748635.1 Ilumatobacteraceae bacterium
ATCAACCCGTCGTCCCACTCCCATTCGGTGCGGTAGTGGTGCTCGATGATCGCCAGACGGATCGCCCGCGGGTCCCAGGTCTCGCGGAGCTGATCGACGAACACGAGGTTGCCGAGGCTCTTCGACATCTTCTCGCCGTCCATGTGGATCAGCGCCGTGTGCATCCAGTGCTTCACGAAGGGCTCGCCGGTGGCCGCTTCGGACTGAGCTCGCTCACACTCGTGGTGCGGGAAGATGAGGTCAGCGCCGCCGCCGTGCAGGTCGATCGTCGTACCGAGTTCGCGCAACGCCAGCGCCGAACACTCGATGTGCCAGCCAGGTCGACCCGGCCCCCACATCGTGTCCCACGACGGTTCATCCGCGGCCGACGGGTGCCAGAGCACGAAGTCGAGCGGCGAGCGCTTGTTGGGATCGTCGATGTTCCCGCCGCGCTCCTTGGCGAGCACGAGCATCTCGTCGTCGGAGTAGTGGCTCAGCGTGCCGAACGATCCGAACTTGGTGACGTCGAAATACACCGAGCCGCCCGACTCGTACGCGAAGCCGCGGTCGAGCACCATGCCGATGAACCCACGGATGTCGGGAATTGCCGACGACGCACGTGGCGAGGCAGCGACGGGCAGCGCGTTGAGTGCCTCCATGTCGCGCTCGAATCGCGCCTCTTCGCCCGCCGCCAGATCGAGATAGTGGATCCCGAGCTCACGAGCTTTGGCGAACAGTGGATCGTCGACGTCGGTGACGTTGCGGACGCATCGGACGGTGTGGCCCATGTCGATCAGCCGACGCTGCAGCACGTCGTAGGAGATGAACGTGGCGGCGTGCCCGAGGTGCGTTGCGTCGTAGGGAGTGATCCCGCACGTGTACATCAACACGTGCTCGTTCGGTTCGAACGCCACGATCGAACGTCGCGCGGTGTCGTAGAGCTGCATCACCGGGCGTCAACAGCGCGTGGGTCGCCTTTGATTCCCGTCAGCTTCGGTGCAACCCGCGTCTTGTACCGCACGTTGAGTTGCAGCAGCACTGCGGTGAACGCCTCAATAGCGGTCGCGTTCGACAGCTCTCCGGCGTCGAGCGGTCGGCAGCCGGGAATGTCAGCCACGATGGCACTGACCTCGCGCACCGCAGAGGGATCGTCGCCGCAGATGAGGACGTCGGAATCGATCGGCTCGTCGATGTGGCCGAGCTCGGTGGCCGGCAAGTGATGGAACGCTGCGACCACCCGGCACCGCGGCACTGCAGCCTGAACGTGACCGGCCACACTCCCCCGAGGCGGCACGAGCGGTTGGAACTCGCGGTTCACGCGCACGAGCGCGTTCGCCATCGAGATCACGATCTTGCCCGCCAGAGCTTCCTGGTTCTCCTGAGCGGTGCTCGCTGCGGAGTCCCACGGCGTG
This sequence comes from Ilumatobacteraceae bacterium, assembly GCA_041748635.1. Taxonomy (GTDB): domain Bacteria; phylum Actinomycetota; class Acidimicrobiia; order Acidimicrobiales; family Ilumatobacteraceae; genus Sva-07. The sequence goes on from JBGTCW010000487.1 coordinate 1,392, forward strand.
GCGATGACGACGAGGTCGCAATCGGCCGCGGCAGCGTTGTCGCCGCCTTCGAGTAGACCCTCGAGCTGGGGCCACTGCCCGATCAGCTCGTCGACCACGGCGAGTGCACGTTCCTTCGACCGCGAGCCGATGACCGTCGGATACCCGATGCTCGCCAGGCGTGCAGCGAGCCCGCTGCCTGCGGGTCCGGTCCCGCCGAAGATGCCGATACGCATGGCGACAGCGTGGCACATCGACTCGACGAATCAGCAAGGGACCGACCGGGGGCCAGCGATCATCTACGGTCCGGGACATGGGTCTGCTCGACGGCAAGAAGATCGTGGTCACCGGCGTCCTCACCGACGCCTCGTTGGCGTTCGGGGTCGCACGACTCGCACGCGAGGAAGGTGCCGACATCGTGCTCACCGGGGCGGGACGGGCACTGAGCCTGACGCAGCGGACGGCCCGGAAGATCGGCCCCGACATCGAGGTCTACGAACTCGATGTCACGGTGCCAGAGCACGGCGTGGCGGTTCGCGAAGCGCTCGCGGAGAAGTGGGGTCGGGTCGACGGCGTAGTGCACTCGATCGGCTTCGCACCCGAGGTCTGCCTCGGTGACGACTTCCTCGCTGCCCAGTGGGACGACGTGGCCGTGGCGATGCACATTTCGGCGTACTCGCTGAAGGCACTGGCCGATGCGTTCCTGCCCCTCATGAGCGAGGGTGGTTCGTTCGTCGGCTTCGACTTCGACAACCGTCAGGCATGGCCGGCCTACAACTGGATGGGGGTCGCCAAGTCGGCACTGCAGAGCGTGTCGCGATACCTGGCCAAGGAGGTCGGACCACGCGGCATCCGCTGCAACCTGGTCGCGGCCGGCCCGATCAAGACGATGGCGGCCAAGTCGATCCCCGGGTTCGCTGTGTTCGAGGACACCTGGGATGGTCGCGCCCCGCTCGGCTGGGACGTCAACGACTCCGAGCCGGTCGCCCGGGCGGCCATCGCCCTACTGTCGGACTGGTTCCCCGCCACCACCGGCGAGATCATCCACGTCGACGGCGGCTACCACGCCGTCGGTGCCTGACCCCGTTCTACATCGCAACGCGTGAACGAATGGGGTGGTCGGCGCCCCATTTGTTCACGCGTTCTGCGGCGGTACGGTCGATCTCGTGAATCGCCTCGCCGACGAGACCTCGCCGTACCTGCGCCAGCACCGCGACAACCCGGTCGACTGGTACCCGTGGGGGCCCGAGGCGTTCGCCGCGGCCGAGGAGCGCAACGTGCCGATCCTGCTGTCGGTCGGCTACTCGGCGTGCCACTGGTGCCACGTGATGGCTCACGAGTGCTTCGAGGACGCCGAGGTGGCCGCCAAGATGAACGAGCTCTTCGTCAACGTCAAGGTCGATCGCGAGGAGCGGCCGGACGTCGACGCGCTCTACATGGACGCCGTGCAGGCACTCACGGGCCGTGGCGGTTGGCCGATGACGGTGTTCATGACGCCACGGCGCGAGCCGTTCTATGGCGGCACCTATTTCCCGAAGGACGCGTTCCTCCAGCTCATGGATGCCATCGAGGACGTCTACCGCAACAAGCCCGACGACGTGCGCCAGAACGTCACGTCACTCACGAAGGCGCTTGCGACCAGCGCCCAGTTGCGCCCGAAGAAAGACGTGCCCGGCATCGAGGTGCTCAACGCCGGGCTGCAGAACCTCGCGAAGGCGTTCGACACCGAGTGGGGTGGCTTCGGGCAGGCGCCGAAGTTCCCCACCACCTCGCACCTCGAACTGATGCTGCGGGCGTACGTGACGAACGCGAGCGACGGACCCAAGCGCATCGTCGGGACCACGCTCGACGCCATGTGTTCAGGTGGCATGTACGACCACGTCGGCGGTGGGTTCGCTCGCTACTCGACCGACCGTGAGTGGCTCGTGCCGCACTTCGAGAAGATGCTGTACGACCAGGCGCTCCTGCTCGGGGTGTACCTGAAGGGGCTGATCGTGCTCGGCCGCGCCGACTGGCGTCTGGTGATCGAAGAGACCATCGACTACGTGCTGACCGAGCTGCGTCACCTCGACGGCGGCTTCTACTCGGCCGAGGACGCCGACTCGCCCGGCCCCGACGGCTCGACGTCGGAGGGTTGGTTCTCGACCTGGACGCCCGACGAGGTCCGAGCAGCACTCCCCCAGATCGAACCTGCCGTCGTCGAGTCGCTGATCGAATGGTTCGGTATCACCGACGACGGCAACTTCGAGGGCCGATCGATCCCCAACCGCCTCGCCGAGCGCGGTGCACTACGACGGAGCCCCGAACTCGACAGCGCCGTCACGGCACTCCGCGCAGCCCGATCGCAGCGTCCTCGTCCGGGTCTCGACGACAAGGTCCTGACCGAATGGAACGCGTTGTTCCTCTCGTCGCTCGCACAGGCAGCAGCAGTTTTCGGCCGACAGGATTGGCTCGAGGCGGCGATCGCCAACGCCGAGTTCCTGCTCCGCGAACTTCGCGGCGACAACGGGCGTTGGTTGCGCAGCTGGCAAGCCGACGGACAGCCGCGAGCCCGCCACTCGGCCCTCGCCGCCGACCATGCGGCCCTGGTCGACGCCTTCACCCGTCTGGCCGAGGCCAGCGGTGAGGCTCGCTGGATCGACGAAGCGATCCGCACTGCCGACACCATGCTCGACTGGTTCTTCGATCCCGAACACGGCGGGCTCTACACGACTGCGGAGGACGCCGAGGCGCTGGTGGTGCGCCAGAAGGATCTGACCGATGGCGCGACGCCGTCGGCCAACTCGACTGCGGCGATTGCGCTGCTGCGCCTCGCCGCGCTCACCGGCGAGCAGCGCTTCGCGAACCAGGCCGACCGGATCCTGCAACTCCTCGCCACGGCCGTGGAGAAGTCGCCCAGCCAGTACTCGAATGCGCTGGTCGCCACGGACCTGCGACGGCGGGGCCTGACCGAGGTGGTCATCGCCGGTGACCGACCGGACCTCGTGCGACTGGCGCAGTCGATCTGGCGTCCGGACACCGTGCTCGCCTGGGGCGAGCCGTACGACTCGCCGCTGTGGCACGAGCGCTCGGACGGCTTCGGCTACGTCTGCCGGAACCACACCTGCGACCTGCCGCAGGACACGGTGCAGGGCTTCGCGGAGTCGCTCACCGGTCGTAAGGTCACCATGACCGCCGACACGATCGAAACCAGCTGACCC
>JBGTCW010000488.1:0-15179 GCA_041748635.1 Ilumatobacteraceae bacterium
GTGCGCGAGGGGGGACTTGAACCCCCACGCCCTTTCGGACACCAGCACCTGAAGCTGGCGCGTCTGCCATTCCGCCACTCGCGCAAGTGGAACGCTGAACGCTAGCGCTCGGCACAACGCTTGGCACGCGCGAAATTCCGAGCCACCGATGAGCGAAGCGAGCGGATACGGGGGGTTCGCTCATCGCACGGGCTCACTCCACGACGACGATGAGCGAAGCGGGCGGATACGGGGGGTTTCGCTCATCGCAGGGCCAAGCGGCGACTCACGCGTCGCGGTCGACGCCGACGGGGGCGGAGGGCGCAGTAGCCTGGCGAGCCACCTATGGGATTGCAGTCACTGGAGCACCGTCTGGAGCGTATGGTCGATGGTGTGTTCTTCCGTCGCTCCAAGGGCTCGATCCGTCCCATCGAACTCGGCCGTCGTCTCGTGCGCGAGATGGACGACGAGCGCTCGGTCGACGTCAAGGGTCGGCGCATCGTCCCCAACGACTTCACGGTGGTGCTGAGCGCCGTCGATCACTCCGGATTCAGCGAGATCGAGGGGGCGTTGGTCGCCGAACTCGGCGAAGCCGCTCGCGAGTACGCCCGCGAGGAGGGCTACCACTTCATGGGGCCCGTCGCAGTGCGTCTCGCCGTCGACAACACGCTGCGCAGCGGACGCTTCAACATCGTCAGCCAACTCAAGCAGGCGACCAGCGGACCGGGGATGGGCACACTCGTGCTCCCGTCGGGCAATCGCGTCGACCTGGCGAACGGCAAGGTCACCGTCGGTCGGCTTCCCGAGTGCACGATCTCGATCAACGACAGCAACATCAGCCGCAATCACGCCGAGGTGCGCGCAAGCACCACCGGCTACCTCGTCACCGACCTCGGCTCCACCAACGGAACCATGGTCAACGGCATGAAGATCACCGGCGAGCACCCGCTCCGCGACGGCGACATCATCAGTTTCGGTTCGACGCACGTCCGGTTCGAGGCCTCCTGAGCGACCGGAGCGTCAGCTCCCAACCATGACCGATCAAGTCCTCACCATCTTGAAGTTCGTCCTCCTCGGACTGCTGTATCTCTTCTTCGCCCGCGTCCTGTGGGCGGTGTGGAGCGAGGTTCGCACGCCGAGTCGGCGCCCGATGGTCGGCGCCCCTCGACAGCGAATGGCCCCGCAGTCCGCTGGCCAGACGACACCGATGAATCGCCCCGCGCAGGTGGCGGCAGCGGCCGGCGCACCAGCGCAGCCCCCGAGAAAGTCCAAGGGATCGAAAAGAGGGTCGAAGCAGCAACGCGGCCGGGCGACACGCCTCGTGATGCTCGAGCCACGATCGCGCCGCGGGATCACGGTCGAACTCGATGGCGACGTCGTGCTAGGACGCGACCCAGGCTGTGCGATCGTGATCGACGACGACGCCTACATCTCCCAGCGCCATGTCCGCTTCTTCGACTTCGAGGGCCAACCCATGGTCGAGGACCTCGGTTCCACCAACGGCACGTTCCACAACGGGGCCAAGCTCACCGGCACCAAACTGCTGCACCCCGGCGACCGAGTCCAGGCCGGCACGACCGTGATCGAGGCCCAATGATCACGACAATCAGCATGATCATCGCAACGACGGGGGCGATCTGATGGCGGAACTACGCGTCGGCGTTTCCACACACACAGGCCAGATCCGGCCCGCCAACGAAGACAACCACCTCGTCACCGACCGGCTCTTCGTCGTGGCCGACGGCATGGGCGGCCACGAGGCAGGCGAAGTTGCGAGCCAGATCGCCGTGGACCGAATCGGCGAGCTCCTCGACGGCGAGCAGCCCCCGACCGCGCCCGAAGTGGTCGACGCGATCAAGGTGGCCAACGGCGACATCTTCCGGGCGGCGATCGCCGACCCCGACCAGCACGGCATGGGGACCACGGTGACGACGATCGCCGTCATCAGCGACGCGTTCGCTGGGCGAGCAGCACCCAACATCGATCTGGACGGCGGGAACGAGACGAGTACCGACGTCGACGGCGGGGACGACGACGAAGCAGCGATGCCGGGAGACGTGACCCCCGTGATCCCCGCCGAACCGAGCGAGGCGCTCGTGCTCGCGAACGTCGGTGACTCGCGCACCTACCTGTTCCGACATGGCCGCCTCCGTCGAGTCACCGTCGACCACAGCTACGTCCAGGAACTCGTCAGCACCGGCCACATCAGCGAGGACGAAGCCCGCGACCACCCGCGACGCAACATCATCACCCGAGCGCTCGGCATCGAGCCCGAGGTGCGCGTCGACTGGTGGACCCTGCCACTCATCCGCGGCGACCGCTTCCTCTTGTGCAGCGACGGCCTCGTCGACGAGGTCAACGACGTCGACATCGCGTCGACACTGACGATCGAGTCCGACCCCCAGGTCGCCGCCGACCGACTCGTCGAGAAGGCGAACGAAGCGGGCGGCCGGGACAACATCACGGTCGTGATCGTCGATGTGCTCGACGGCGACGACCCGCCCGATCCGACCCAGGAACTCGACCTCATCCCGCTCTGGGCCGACGCCGGAACCGACCCGACGCCGGCAGGACCGTTGGAGCTCGACCCCGACCCTGAATCCTCCGGCCAGTCGGCGTACGCGACCGCGACGGAGGGCGGTGCGTCGCGCCGTCGACGCGCCCTCGTGCGCTTGGCGATCGGCTTCGGCGTCGCTGCCGTTCTGGTCGTTACGTTCGTTGTGTTCACCGTGTGGGCGCGCAGCGGCTGGTTCGTCGCTTTCGACGATGACGACCGCGCCGTGATCTATCAGGGTCGTCCCGGCGGTGTGCTCTGGGTCGAACCGACCATCGATGCACGCGGACCCGACCGCGACACCTTCGACCCCGACGTCGCCGCCGACATCGACAACGAGCCACGATTCGACAGCTTCGAGGCCGCCGTCGAGTTCATCGACTCCGGAACCACGACAACGACCACCACGACGACAACCACCACCACGACGGTTCCTCCCTCGACCACGGTGGTCGGTACGACCGACGAGACAACGGCGGGAGCCGGGGCGCCAGCCGGCGTGACCACCACCAGCGGCCCGTGACCGACACCGCAGCCCCGACCTGGCACATCGAGGACGACGACATCGTCGAGCGTCCGGACTCGCCGCTCGCACGAAGCCGGCGAACCACCGAGCTGACGTTGCTGATCATGGCCGCGCTGATCACCGGCGCGGCCTACACCGTCACGGCGCTCGGCACCAATGCCGAGATCCCGCCCGGGATCGTCGTGTTCGTCGCGATCCTGCTCGGTCTCCTGATGTGCGCCCACGTCGTCGTCCGGCTCGTCGCGCGTGGCGCCGACGGCACGCTGTTGCCCCTCGCGGCACTGCTGCACGGCATCGGCTTCGTGATGATCGCCCGACTCGACGACGAACTGGCCGGCCTGCAGGCGACGTGGAGCCTCGTCGCCATCGTCGCGTTCGTCGCGACCCTGCTCGTCGTCCAGCGCGCGAGCGACCTGGCTCGCTACAGCTGGATCTTCTTCTTCGGCGGCGCCTTCCTGCTGCTGCTGCCACTCGTGCCCGGACTCGGCCGGAACATCAACGGCGCACGCATCTGGGTCAATCTCGGGCCGATCAACTTCCAGCCGGGCGAGTTCGCCAAGGTCTTCCTGGCCATCTTCTTCGCCTCGTACCTTGCGGAGCGCCGCGAGTTGATTGCCGCATCCACCTGGAAGGTCGGACCTCTCCACCTCCCCGAACCCCGCTACATCGCACCGATCGTGATGGCGTGGGGATTCGCCGTCGTGGTGATGGTGTTCCAGCGCGATCTCGGGTCGTCGTTGCTGTTCTTCACGCTGTTCGTCGTGATGATGTGGGTCGCCACCGAACGCGTCGGCTACCTCCTCGTCGGGGCGCTGATGTTCATCGGCGCGGCGTATTTCTCGTGGACGCAGTTCGATCACGTCCAGACCCGAGTCGACATCTGGCTCGACCCGTGGGCCGATCCGCTCGACAGCGGCTATCAGATCATCCAGTCGCTGTACGGACTCGCCGACGGCGGACTCACCGGAACCGGTCTCGGGCGCGGCAACCCCGACCAGGTCCCCGAGGCGCAGAACGACTTCATCTTCTCGGCCATCGGCGAGGAGTGGGGACTGATCGGCGCGTCAGCGGTACTGATGGCGTTCGTGCTGATCGTCGGCGCCGGACTGAGGATTGCGCTGCGCACCGACCGCACCTTCGAAAAGCTCCTCGCCGTCGGCCTCACCACGATCGTCGGCGTCCAGGCATTCATCATCGTCGCCGGCGTCATCAAGGTCGTTCCGCTCACGGGCATCACGCTGCCGTTCGTGAGCTACGGCGGCTCATCGCTCGTGGCGAACTACGTGCTGCTGGCCCTGTTGATCCGGCTCTCGGACTCGTCGGCGCGCCGGCTCGGAGAGCTTCCGAACGATCCGACGCCGACCGAGCGCTGGACGGCATGGCGACTCGGTCGCCGACTGCGCCGCGACGAGCGCAGGGCCGCGGCATGAACCGCCAGATCCGACAGCTCGCACTCGGGCTGATGGCCTGCTACGTGGTGCTGTTCGTCGCACTCAACTACTGGCAGGTCGGCCGCAAGCAGGAGCTCGATGCCCGCTTCGACAACACCCGACAGGTGCTTCGCGAGTTCAACAAACCCCGCGGTCCGATCGTGACCGCCGACGGCATCGTGGCCGCGGTCTCGTATCCGACGGCGCCTGGTGAGCCCTACGACTACCGCCGCGAGTATCCGACCGGGGATCTCTTGTCGGACATCACGGGCTACTTCACGTTCGCGTTCGGTTCGACACAGGTCGAGCGGATGCACGGCGACGTGCTCACCGGATCGACGACCGAACAGCAGATCCGCGGCCTCGGCGATCTCCTCTCCGGTGGTACGGGATCGACCGGCACGGTCGAGCTCGCTGTCCGCCACGACGCACAGGAGGCCGCCAAGTTCCTCCTCGGCGGCCGAACCGGGTCGGTCACCGTGATCGAGCCGAGGACCGGCGCGATCCGGGCGATGTACAGCAATCCGACGTTCGACCCGAACACGTTCGTCAACGCCGACTTCGAGGTCGCCCAGGGGATCATCACCGACCTGCAGGACGCACCGGGCAGTCCGTTGCTGGCCCAGGCGTACCAGGAGCGGTACATGCCCGGCTCGACGTTCAAGGTGATCACGACCGGCATCGCACTCGAGAACGGGATCGTCACGCAGGAGAACGTGTTCCCCGACGAACGTGAGTGGGTGCCACCCCAGACCACTGACCCGATCCAGAACTACAACGGCAGTCTGTGCGGCGGCGACCTCGCGACGGTGTTCGCGCGGAGCTGCAACATCCCGTTCGCACAGCTCGCCACCCTGCTCGGGCCAGAGGCGATGGTGGCCGGTGTCGAGGCGTGGGGCATCGGCGAGGAACTCCCGATCGACCTGCCGCGTCCGACGGCGAGCACCTTCGGTACCACCGACAATCTGGCGCAGGAACTCCCGCTGCTGGCCATCCGCGGGTTCGGGCAGAGCGAGGTGCAGATGGTTCCGTTGCACATGGCGATGGTGGCCGCCGCGGTTGCCAATGGCGGCCAGATGATGGCGCCGTACGCGATCGAGTCGACGTTCGACGAGGAGGGACGCGTGCTCGACGAAACCAGGCCCGAGGTGTGGAAGTCGCCGATCTCCGCGCAGACCGCGGAGATCGAGCGACAGCTGATGATCGGCGTGGCCGAGCGGGGCACGGCGAGCTGCTGCATTGCTTTGAACGGTGGCATCCCCGTGGCGGCGAAGACGGGGACCGCCGAGCTCGGCGTCGTGTCGAACCCCGACCTGTCACACGCCTGGATCGTTGCGTTCGCGCCAGCGGACGACCCGCAGTACGCGGTGTCGGTCGTGCTCACCAACGTGCTGTCGACCGCCGACGACGCCGTCACAGGCGGTCGCTTCGCTGGACCCATCGCGAAGGGCATGCTCGACTTCCTCCTCACCGGCGCCGGAGCGACCGGGTGACGGCATCACATCCGCGACCAGGCGCCTGGCGTGATGCACTGCAGCTCCGGCGCAGGGAGCAGTCGATAACCTTGCGCAGCGCTGCGAACCGACGTTCCGGCGGCAAAGAGAGCAACCAGTGACCAACAACGGCGAGGCGACGGTCATCAACGACCGGTACGAGATCCACAAGCGGATCGGACGCGGCGGTATGGCCGACGTCTTCTCCGCGCGCGATCTCCTGCTCGATCGCCAGGTGGCGGTGAAGGTGCTCTTCCCCGAGTTCGCGACCGACGCCAACTTCGTCGAACGGTTCCGCCGCGAAGCCCAGTCGGCCGCCAGCCTGTCGCATCCGAACATCGTCAACGTCTACGACTGGGGCAAGTACGAGGGCACCTACTTCATCGTGATGGAGGAGGTGCAGGGACGCACGCTCGCCGAGATCCTCACGACCAACAAGCAGCTCACCTCGAAGCAAGCGGCCGAGATCGCGAGCGAGGTGGCGGCTGCGCTCGGGTTCGCCCACGACAACCACGTCGCCCACCGCGACATCAAACCGGCGAACATCCTCATCGGCTCGAACGGTCAGGTGAAGGTGGCTGACTTCGGCATTGCGAGAGCGTTGAACGCACCCACCGAATCGAACCTCACGCAGGTCGGCTCGGTCATGGGCACCGCCACGTACTTCTCGCCGGAACAGGCCCAGGGCGCGCAACCGGACCCGCGCAGTGACCTCTACTCACTCGGCATCGTGATGTACGAGATGGTGGCGGGCAAGCCACCCTTCACCGGCGAGAATCCGGTGAGCATCGCCTACAAGCAGGTCCACGACGCGCCGCAGCCGCTGGTGCAGATCGTCGCCGACGTGCCGCGCTCGTACGAGGCGATCGTCGCCAAGCTGCTCGCCAAGGACCCCAAGACGCGTTATCCGAGCGCGTCAGCGCTGCGCGACGATCTGCGCCGATTCCGCAACGACGAACCCGTGCAGGCCCTCGCAGCAGCGCAGGGCGCTCAGCAACGCGCTGGCCTCGCAGGTGCGGCCGCAGCCGGCGCGGCTGGCGTCGCCGGAGCGACGACCGTCAACCCGACGACGGCACCCACCGGGATGATGCCCGCCGGTGTCCCCCGCTCGACGAGTGTGCCGTCCACCGGGATGATGGAGGCGGGCTACCCCACTGGCGCGTCAGCCGACGCGATGTACTACGACACCAACGGATCGCGCACCGGTTGGTATGCGCTCGGCGCCTTCGTCGCGCTGATCCTGCTGGTCATCGGGGGCGTGCTGCTGTTCCAGGCGCTGAGCGGCGACGACGACGGCGAGGAGGCGGTCCTCCAGTTCGTGCTCGACGACTACACGAATCGGCCATTGGCAGAGGTCACCGCAGACCTGACCGAGAAGGGAATCCGCTTCACGACGACCGCCGAGGAGAACAACCTCGTCCCCGTCGACTTCGTCCACACGACCGACCCGGTCGCCGGCACGCTGATCCTGCAGGACCAGATCGTCGAAGTCTTCTTCAACCCGGACACGCAGCTCGTCCCGATCCCCAACGTCGTGAGCCTGCCCTTGGAGGAGGCTCGCACTCTGCTCGCAACTGCAGGATTCGTCGTCGGTGAGGTCACGACAGAGGAACGCGACGACCTCGCGCAGGACAGCGTGATCAGCAGCGATCCGCCAGCGGAGACGCCGCTGCTGCAAGGTTCGTCGGTCAACCTGGTCGTCGCTGCGCCGCCGTCGAGCGTCCAGGTTCCCGGTGAGGTGATCGGTGTGTCCGAGATCGACGCACGCGCCGTGCTCGAAGCGCCGCCGTACGAGTTCGTCGTCACGACCGACGTCCGCTCGAGCCCGACGGTGCCCGAGAACACCGTGATGGAGATCCGACCAGGGCCGGGCGAACTCGTGCAGAAGGGCAGCAACGTCCTGATCATCGTGTCGAGTGGCCCCGAGGACGTCCGAGTTCCCGTGGTCGTCGGGCGCACCGAGGCGCAGGCCCGCAACACGCTCACCGAGATCGGTCTCGTCCCGAACGTGCAGTACCGAGACGGCGACTTCGGCCCGGCCGAGGACGGGCGCGTCATCTCCCAGAACCTGCCCGTGGGGTCTCAGGTCCCGCCGGGCACCGAGGTCATCGTGGTCGTCGCCCGCAACACCGCTCCGCCGACGACGGTCGCACCGACCACGACCACCACGATTCCGCCGACGACCGCTCCGCCGACGACGGTAGCACCGACCACGACCATCGCCGCGCCGTGACCGACCGGGTCCCGGAGTCGGCCCGGTCAGCTGGCGCGGGCGAGGAAGGTTCGCAAGAGGTCGTGACCGTGCGCCGTCAGGATGCTCTCGGGATGGAACTGCACGCCCTCCACCTCGAGTGACCGGTGGCGGACGCCCATCACGACGCCGTCTGCGCTGCGGGCAGTGACGACGAGCTCGTCGGGGATGCTGTCGGGTGCGAGCGTGAGCGAGTGATACCTGGTGGCGGTCAGCGGCGACGGCAGCCCAGCGAACACCCCGGTGCCATCGTGCAGGATCGGTGACGTCTTGCCGTGCATCAGTTCGGGGGCACCGACCACGTCGGCGCCGAAGACGTGCCCGATCGCCTGATGGCCGAGGCAGACGCCGAAGACCGGCGTGCCGAGTGCGGCGAACGCACCGATCGCGTCACAGATGATGCCGCTCGTCTCGGGCCGGCCCGGACCGGGTGAGAGCAGCACAGCGTCGGGCTCCAACGCCACGGCCTCGTCGACGGTGACGGCATCGTTGCGCACCACGATGGGGTCGGCGCCGAGCTCACCGAGGTACTGCACGAGGTTGTACACGAAGCTGTCGTAGCTGTCGATCACCAGGACGCGAGGGGCCGACGAGGGGTTCGCAGACATGCCCCAAGTATGGAGTGTCGGCGAGCTGAGCACGCGCCGTGAATGCACCGTCGCACAGATCACGTATGCTCGTCGCTGCATGGCTCCCCCGAAGCGAAAGACGGGCGGCGGACGGGTGACCCCGAAGGGGACACGACCGGAAGATCGCCTCGTCGCCACCACCAGCACCGAGCGGCACGGGACCCGTGGTGATCACACAAGTGATCACCACGACGTCGCCGCCTCGTCGCGCTACACACCCAAGGCGCAACGCCGCCAGTTGGTGCCACCCAACTGGATTCCCGTGATCATGGTGGCGCTGTTGATCGGCGGCGGGCTGATGATCATGGCGCGCTACCTGATCTTCACCGAGAGCAACATCCCGACGCTCATCGGCCTCGTGATGATCCTCGGCGGTCTCTACACCGCCACCAAGTGGCGCTGACCCGCGCTGCGCGTCGCGCACGTCATCGCTGCGATGAGCGAGAACGACAGCGGTGTGATTTCCCCCAGGTTGTCCACAGATCTGTGGACAACTGGCGTTCTGACATGAATCGGGCGACTCACTCGAAGACCGGCGCGACCTCCGTCATGTCCTCGAGACAGTGCCTGGGCGGCGGTGGATCCTCGTCCGGGGCCATTGTCAACCTCAGCTCCACCCCACAGACATCGCAGCGATACCGGCGGTTCACCTTGCGCAGTTCACCGCTCGGCGGAGGCCCTGGGGGCATCGAGGTCATGCTGCGCAACATCATGATCCCGGTTTTCCACAGGCCATAGCCGAACAGCACTCCGAAGCCCACCCAGATCACGGTCGACAGCGCGGGCATGGCCGTCACGCTACCGATTACATCAGGGGTCAGACCCGCGATGTAATCCCTTGCCCCGCTGTTGGTCGATTACATCGCGGGTCTGACCCCTGATGTAATGCTCACTCGTCGACGACGGTCGGTTGGGTCGGTTCGTCGATGCCGAACAGCGTGTCGAGCACTCGCGCCACGTGGGCGATGTCGTCGTCGTCGAGGTGGATCGCGAACTGCGCCTGAATCGCTCGCCGATAGCTCACATTCATCTCGCGCCACAACCGTCGTCCGGTCCGCGTCAGTTCGATCTCGACCGCCCGGAGATCGGCGCCCGGAACTTCACGGTGGCGAGCGATCCACCCTTCCTCCTGCAGTCGGTCGAGGCGTCGACTCAAGCTCGATGGCGGAAGTCGCAGGTCGGCAGCGACATCGAGCGGTCGAGCCCGCCCTCCGAGGCGTTGCAGCGAGGCGAGAACGTCGAACCATCCGAGCGGGATGTCCCAGTCGGCGCGCAACTCCTCGTCGAGGCCGCGCTCGATCTGGCCGACGAGCGCCTGCAACCCCCGCCACGCTGCGATGCGGGACGAGTCGAGACGGGCCATGCGCGGCGATCAGCCCGTGGCGCGGATGGCCGCGGCGAAGGCCCGGGTCGCCTCGTCCACCTCGTCGGACGTGACCACGAGCGGCGGAATCCACCGAACGGTCCGGTTGCGTGTACCCGCCGTCATCAGGATCACACGATGCTCGCGCAGGCAGTGCGCCACGACCGCCTCGGCTCGTTCGGGGGTGTCGAACTCGGTGGCGATCATGAGACCGCGTCCGCGGACGTACATCAGTGCCGTATCGAGCTGTTGCATCTCGCGCAGTTCGTCGATCAGCTGCGTTCCCCGAGCGTTGACGTTGTCGAGGAATCCGGGCGATGTCAGTACCTCGATCGTGGCCAGGGCTGCAGCACAGCCGATCGGGTTGCCGTTCGACGAGCCACCCTGGCTCCCCGTGCGCCACCTCGCGTCGATCGACCGGCTCATCCCCAGCGCCGCGAACGGGAAGCCGGATGAGATGCCCTTGGCCATGCACAGCAGGTCGGGCTCGACGTCGTGGCCTTCGATCGCGAACATCTTGCCGGTACGTCCGAAGCCGCTCTGGATCTCGTCGGCGATGAACAGAATGCCATGTTCGGCGCACCGCTCGACGAGGCCCGCGATGAACCCCGCCGGCGTCGGGATGTACCCGCGTTCGCTCACGACCGGCTCGATCACGATCGCTGCGATCTCCTCGGCGACCACTTGGGTTTGCAGCAGACGATCGAAGCCGCGCAGCGCCCGGCTGATCTCGGCCTCCTGATCGGACGCGTGCGGGTCGGGGAACGGCGCAACGAAGACCCCCGGCGGGAACGGTCCGTAGCCGGCTCGGTCGATCGCCCGTGCCGTCGACATGGCCATCGTCAGGTGGGTGCGTCCGTGGAAGGCGCCGTCGAACACAACGATGCCGTGGCGCCCGGTTGCGTGCTTGGCGACCTTCACCGCGACCTCGAGCACCTCGTCGCCGCTGTTCGCGAAGAAGAACGTGTCGATCGACTGCGGCGTGATCTCGTCGAGCTTCGCTGCCAGCGGTTCGAGCAGATCGTGGGTGTAGACGTTCTGCTGGGCGTGAATGATGCGAGCGGCTTGATCGGCGATCGCCTGGACGACCTTCGGGTGCGCGTGTCCGGTCGAGGCCGCAGCGATCCCTGCGGTGAAGTCGAGGTACTCGACTCCGTCGACGTCCACGACCCGACAACCGTGGCCCCGTACGATCTGAAGGTCCGTGGTCTTGGCCCAGACGTTCGACGTGTGCGAACCCGTGGAGGTCATCCGAGGAGCCTAGGCGTCGAGTTCTGCCGTCGCCGCCAACGCCTCGTCCCACGTGGCCCCGGCGAGAAACAGCTTGCGGGTGGGCATCACCCACCTCGGCGCGTTCACTCCTAGTGCGCCGTGGAGCTTGCCGTTGCGCCCGAAGAGTGCCAGGAACTTCTCGTCGGCCACCGAGCCGGCCACCACTCGGACCTCGTCGTCGGTCGCCGCACGTCCGAGGAACTGGATCCGATGCTCGAACTGGTCGCTCCAGAAGAATGGCAGGGGCTCGTAGGGCTCGAGGGGGTCACCGGCTGCGAGGTGACGGAGGTTGAGTGCGGCGTGGGCCCCTTGCTCAGCGGCGTTCGTCCAGTGTTCGACACGCATCTCCTCGCCGAAGAGTCCGTTCGGCCATCTGGCGACGTCGCCGGCGGCGAAGACGCCGGGGATCGCCTCGCCCGAAGCGTCGAGCGCGTTCAGCGTGGCGTCGCACACGACGCCGTCACCCAACCACAGACCGCTTCCGTCGAGCCACTGCGTGCTCGGCGTCACGCCGATGCCGACCACCACGGCGTCGGCGGGCACGATCTCGCCGCCTGCAAGACGCACACCCTCGGCGGTCAGCGCCTCGATCACCACACCGCACCGAACGTCGACGCCACGAGCGCGATGCAGTTCGGCGATCGCCTCGCCCATCTCGATGCCGAGACCGCGGATCAATGGCGCAGCCGCCCCTTCGAGTACGACCACGTCATTACCGAGCTGCTTCGCCGTCGCCGCCGCCTCCAGCCCGATGAACCCCGCACCCACCACGACGACGCGTCGCCCTCCGGCAGCGATCTCGCTGCGCAGACGAAGGGCATCGTCGAGCGTGCGGAGTTCGTGCACGTGGCCGAATTCCTCCTGGCCGGCGAGACGGCGCGGGCGGGCACCGGTGGCGATCACCAGCCCGTCGAAGCCGAGCACCGACCCGTCGCCGAGCTTCAGCTCGCGTGCCGAGACGTCCAGCGCAGTTGCGGCGTTGCCAAGTCGCCACTCGACGTCGAGCTCGTCGAACGTCTCGGGCTGGCGCAGGTGGATCCGGTCGGGCTCCCACTCGCCCAACAGCAGCTTCTTCGACAAAGGGGGACGGTCGTACGGTCGGTGGACCTCGTCTCCCACGACCACGATCGACGTGGCGACGTCGTGCTGTCGAAGTGTCTCTGCTGCTCGCAGCCCGGCCAGCGAGGCGCCGACGACGACCACGCGATCGAGCGGGACGAACGGCATCGTGGTATCGCTGTCGGACATGGCCGACACGATGCCACGGTTCGGCCCCTGACGCGAAGCTCGCTCGAACGCGGCGTCCGGTGGGCGCTACGGTCCTGGCCATGGCTTCCCACGAACCACACTCGACGCTCACGCTGCCCACGGCGGCTGGGGTGAACGAGATGATCGAGCACCTGTTCCCCGGGTCGAACAACTCCTGCGATTCGATCGGCTCCGACTTCGCCATCGCTCGGCGAGAAATCTCCGAGGACGAGCTCCGCCCCGGCGCGTTCGTGTCGGGACCGTCACAGTTCGGTCTCGCAGACGCCGCGCTCTGGTATCTCGTGTTCGGCGCAACTGGCCGCATCGAACCGATGGCACTGACCTCGGAGTTGTCGATCCGGTTCCTGCGCCCAGCGCAGGGCAAGGTGCTCTGGGCCAAGGCGACACTCGACGTCGCCGGGCGCCGCAACGTCGTCGGCACGGTTCGGGTCTGGTGCGACGACCGCTCCGACAAGCCGACGGCCACCGCGCAGGGCACCTACGTGCTGCCGTTGTGATGGACCGATCAGATGACGGTGCTGCCGCTGCTGCGGGCGTCGAGCGGCCCTCGCGGTTCCACCTGGCGATGCCGGTCCACGATCTGGCCGCAGCGCGTGACTTCTACGGAGACCTCCTCGGCTGTCGCGAAGGTCGCAGCGCCGACGCCTGGGTGGACTTCGACCTGTACGGGCACCAGTTCGTCGCACACCTCGACCGATCGGCGACACCGCGGGTGACGCTGACCAATCCGGTGGACGGCGACGACGTCCCGGTGCCTCACTTCGGTGTGCTCCTGTCGCCCCCACAGTGGCAGGACCTCGCCGACCGACTGCGGGCCGCTGCCACCGCGTTCGTGATCGAGCCGCACACACGCTTCGCGGGCGAGGTCGGCGAGCAGTCGACGATGTTCCTCCTCGATCCGTCCGGCAACGCACTCGAGTTCAAGGCGTTCGCCGACGACGCGCAGGTCTTCGCCCGGTGAACCCGCCGTGACGGTCGTCGCCCTCGGCGACGCCGCCGACCGTCGGCTCGACGACTTCCGTTCTCTCAACGACCAGGCATTCCGTCGTCGCTACGAAGGCGACGAACTGTTCATCGCCGAGGGGTTCGTGGCGATCGAGCGATTGATCGAGTCGGGTCACGCCGTGCGGTCGGTACTGCTGGCGCCATCGCGGGTCGAGCGATTCCGATCGCACCTGGACGCGCTGCGCGATCAGGGTGTTGCGGTGTTCGTGGCGGAACGCGACGTGATCGCCGACGTGGTCGGCTTCGATCTGCACCGCGGCGTGATCGCGAGCGCCGGACGACGGCCGCCGGAGCCGCTCGGCCAACTGCTCGATGGAGCACGACGGATCGCCGTGCTCGAAGGCCTGAACGACAACGAGAACCTCGGCGCGATCGCTCGAGCCGCCAAGGCCTTCGGCATCGACGGGTTGCTGATCGATCCGACGTGCACCGATCCGTACAGCCGGCGAACCGTTCGGGTGAGCATGGGCGAGGTGTTGACCCTGCCGATTGCCCGAGCGACGTGGGCGACGTGGCCGACCGTGCTCGCAGAGGTCCGATCGGCGGGCTTCGAGGTGTGGGCCATGACCCCGGCGGCGTCGGCCGAGGATCTCTGGTCCATCGAGATCCCCGACCGGGTCGCCGTCCTGCTGGGCGCCGAGGGCCCGGGATTGACCCGGGCCGCCCTCGCCGAAGCCGATCGCCAGGTGCGCATCCCCATCCGTGCCGACGTGGACTCACTCAACGTCGGACACGCGGCCGCCGTCACCTTCGCCGCGGTCACCCGCTGATCCTCGGCTCGTGACCGTTCGATGCCACCGATGAGCGAGATGGCCCGTATGCGCACGGTTGGCTCATCGCTTGCGGTCGTTCGATGCCACCGATGAGCGAAGCGGGCCGTATGCGCACGGTTGGCTCATCGCTCGCTGGGAGCGGCGTCGAACGGCCCGAAAACGACGACTACCCCCGAGCTGGGCTCGGGGGCAGTCGTTCGATTCTTGTGAGTCAGTCGACCGATTCGGAGGCTTCCTCGCGCGGTTCGGGGGCTTCCCCGAGTCCGAGCTTCGCGAAGATCTCCGCCTTGCGGAACTCGAAGTCGTCCTCTTCGACGTCACCTGCCGCGAACTTCTCGTTCAACAGGCGGAACTCCTCGAGCAGCGCATCCTCATCCGGACCGTCTTCGGTCTCTTCAGAGTCTTCCGGACCCTTGCCGTGTCGAACAGCAAGCTTCTCGGCTTTGCGCTCCTTCTTGCGGAGCTCTCGTTGACGTTTTTGATAGGACTGTGGACTTCGAGCCAATCGGAACGCCTCCTCAGACGACTTTGACGTCGACCGCTTCGGGGCCCTTACGGCCCGCAGCGATCTCGAACTCGACCGTGTCGCCGTCGTTCAACGAACGACGACCCGAGCCCTGAATGTTCGAGTAGTG
>JBGTCW010000489.1:0-3841 GCA_041748635.1 Ilumatobacteraceae bacterium
GCGAATCGCGCCGGTCCCGCCTCTCTAGCTCAATGGTAGAGCAGTGGACTTTTAATCCATTGGTTCAGGGTTCGAGCCCCTGGGGAGGCACCGCTCGGGTTGTGTTACGTCGGCTGATGCCTCTCAGTGGGGCGTCGGCTCAGGCGGCGAAGTCGGCGGACGCCACGGTGGTGTCGCCCTGCTCGATCGCCACCACGATTCGCTCGGCGACCGCGGCCGGGTCGAGACCCTCTGGCATCTTGGGCGCGTCGCCGGCGAGCGGGCGTGTGGCCAAACCGGTTTCGGTGTGGGGCGGTCGGACGTCGATGACCGTCACCTTCATCCGCCGGAACTCCCGCCGGATGGCGTCGGTCGCTGCCGCTGCGGCGGCCTTCGACGCCGAGTAGGCGGCCATGCCGGGCATCGGGGTCTCGGCGACGACTCCCGACACGTTGACGAAGAATCCCTGCGACTCCCGCAGCAATGGAACGACCCGCTTCGCGAGCCACATCGGTCCGAGCGTGTTGGTCAGGAACAGCTCTTCGATCACGACGTCGTCGGTATCGACGAGATCGCCGAACGCCACGATGCCCGCGGCGATGACCACGCCGTCGAGGCGGCCATGGGCAGCAGTCGCGTACTCGACGAGCAGATCGCCGGCGGCTGCATCACGAAGGTCGATGGTGAGATCGGCGTCCGGACCCTCAGAGCGCGAACAGCGCACGACCGTGGCGCCGCGGGCGGCGAGCGCGGTGGTGATGTGTTGTCCGAGTCCACCCGTGGCGCCGACGACGGCCACGACGCTGCCGGTGAGATCACGAGTTGCCATGTCGGCTCAGATCCCGAAGCTGGCGCTGTTGACCGCAGCGACCGACGCATCGTCACCGGACAACTCGACTCGGCTCTGCGCCTGGCGACCGTAGACGAACATCACCAGTTCACCGACCGGACCCCGCACGGTCACCGACGGCTCGGCCCGCTTCGCCACGATCGGCTCGTGTCCGTCGTTCGGTTCGAGCACGATGCCGATGGACGAACCCTTCACCAGTCGCTTGGCCATCGTTCCCAGCATCTTGTAGAGCGCGCCGATCAGGTCTTCGTCGAGGTCGCGCGGCTCCCACGTCGGTTGTGCCCGGCGGACGTCTTCGAGGTGCACGAAGAACTCGACGGTGTTGGCCAGCTTGTCGATCGCAGCGAGTCTGGTCGGCGACCAGATCGGTGGACCCGAGCGGACAGTCTCGACGAGGGCCTCCCAGCCCTGCTCGGCGACACCGGCTTGGACCTTGTCGGTGTAGCCGGCAGCCTTCGACACGAGGATGCCGACCGCAGCGTCCGGGCGCCGTTCTCGCACCACCAGGTGCGCGGCCAGATCACGAGTGGTCCAGTCGCCGCACAGCGTCGGAGCGTCCGGGCCGACGGCGAGGAACAACTCGCACAACTCGGCGCGCTCGCGGCGGGCAGGGATCGTGTCGCTCGACATGTCCGCACGGTACCGCGGCCCCGCCGCGCCCGCTTTCTCGTTCGCGTGACGGATTGGATGGACCGGGTCATCCGAAGTGCAACGTGAACGTGGTGAGTGGGGGCGGCGTGCGTGCTTACGTTCGTGTGACGGAATGGATGGACTGGGTCATCCGAAGTGTCACGTGAACGGGGTAGGTGCGGTCGGGCGGGGTGCTTGCGGGGGTCGGGGCGCGAGACTGGGGGGATGGCTTACGTTCACCTCTTGATCGACCGCGAGGGCGACGTCACAACGATCACTCTGAATCGACCCGAGAAGCGCAACGCGCTTGCTCTCGACGTGATGACCGAACTGACGACGGCGCTGCGTGACGTCGGCGAGTCGGACGCACTCGGCGTGGTCCTCGCCGCGAACGGTCCTGTCTTCTCCGCCGGGCACAACTTCGGCGACATGGCCGGCGCCGACCTCGACGCCGCCCGCGACCTCTTCGCCGTGTGCACCGAGATGATGGACACCGTCCAGGCGCTGCCGCAGCCGGTGGTGGCCCGGGTGCACGCGCTGGCTACCGCCGCCGGCTGTCAACTCGTTGCCACCTGTGACCTCGCCGTCGCCGCCGAATCGGCGGCGTTCGCCATCCCCGGCGGCAAGGGCGGGCTCTTCTGTCACACACCGCTCGTAGCGGTGGCCCGCAACGTCGGTCGCAAGCGAGCGCTCGAAATGGCGCTCACGGGCGATCCGATCGACGCGACCACCGCCGCCGACTGGGGATTGATCAACCGCGTCGTGCCCGACGACCAACTCGACGCCGCGGTGGCGGACCTGATCGGTCGAGCGACTCGGGGGAGTGCACTGTCGAAGGCGCTCGGCAAGCGAGCGTTCTACGCGCAGGTCGGCCTCGACCAGACCGACGCCTATGCGCTCGCCATCGACGAGATGGCGTCGGCCGCGATGCTCGACGACGCGCAGGAAGGGTTCCGGGCGTTCCTCGAGAAGCGGCACCCCGAGTTCAAGCAGCGCCCGTGACGCGTCACGCGGCACTGCGTCACGCGGCGACACACAACGCCGCTCGAACGTGATCGACCGCCCGGTCGCGGTGGTTGCGCACCGTGCGCGGCGTGACCTTGCGCTGCTTGGCCACGATCCCGGGTGAGCCGACCCGCACGAGTTGGCGGAGCAGGTCGAGGTCGTCAGCGGGGACCCCGGATCGATGGGCATCGCGCAGCACCGTGACGAATTCGTCGAGGGCCGTCGCAGGACCGTCGTGCCACGCCGCCGCATCGAAAGCGCCCGGTGCCCACGCGACCTCGTGGTGGGCCTTGGCGCGCATCGGACGCTTGAACGCCTGGAAGGTGGCGTCCGACGCGAGCGACGACGCGACATGGTGCCGTCGCCGCACGGTGTCGTAGCAACGGATCGCCAGCCACGCCGCCGGCACGACCTGGGCGATCGGGTCGATCCGACGGGTGAACGACCGGTATGGCCGTGCCTGGACGATCAGCGTCGGCAGGAGGTGTTGGAGGACCACTCGGCCGGCGAGTTCGTCATGCTGTGACAACTCGACCAGCGCGAGCAGGATGGCGTCGTCCGGACGTTCGGGATGGCTGCTTCGTTGCGTGGCGCACCGCAGGTCGTCGAGATCGGTGATGTCGGCAACGACGGCGGCCAACGGATGGTCCGGGTAGGCGTCGGCCCAGCTCCGAGCAGGGCGCAGCGCCCGCCGAGAGGTACGCAGATAGGCCCACTCCGCATCGAGGCGCTCGAGCAACGGGTGGGTGGTGGTCCGAGGTGTCGTGGTCATCGGCGCACCATGACGCCGGAGGCTCACCGGAGGACTCACAGCGGCACTCACCGCCGCCCTCATCGATGTCCGAATCGGCGAAAAACCTGCTGTGAGACCCGCCTCACCGCTCCGCCCGCGTGCTCACTGCCGCAGCTCAACGGCACCTTTCGTGCGCCTACACGATGCGCTGGTCCTCCCGGACCCGACCCCGGAGGACCGGTCAGCGGAAGACCGATCAGCGGCAGACCCGGTCCTCCCGGATCGTAACGGATCGCAATAGGGGCGCTGGACGTGGCGTTCCCGATCTTGGCCGTCGCCGCCCACTGTGGCGGCATGGACAACTCGACGATCCCGCCGTGCGAGGTGACCGGACCCTGCGGGACCCACCTCGTCATCCACCCCGCGACCGCCAACGACTCGATCGCTGATCTGGCGCGTGCGCTCGATCTCCCGGCGACGACCTCGCTGGCGATCGATGCCCGCACCGTCGCTCCACACACCACCCTGCGCACGGCCGGTTTGCGGGTCGGGTCGGCCGTCACGATCGCGCCCAGCGGCCGGGGAGCGGACCCGGTCGACCGGCAACCGTCGGCGGCCGGAACGCGACTCGACGTCTCGGTGGT
>JBGTCW010000490.1:0-2994 GCA_041748635.1 Ilumatobacteraceae bacterium
CCCACTCCGGCCGAATCGCTGGCGGTGCTCCCCACCCCCGTCTACGTCAGCTACCAATAGCCCGCGATGAGCGAAACCGACGTATGCGGCGCCTCTCGCTCATCGCAGTCGACGTAACGCCGTCAACGATGAGCGAAACCGGCGCCTACGCCAGGTCTCGCTCATCGCTCGGACGGGGGATCGGCCGCCAGGCTTCAGCCGACGGGGGTGCCGACGAGGGTGACCTGCTTGCGGGAGTCGTCGGGATGACGGTCGTTCAGCGTCACGACCACGACAACCTGGGTGCCGTCGCTGGACATTCGGGATACGTAGTGGATTGCGGTCGGCTCGACGCCGAGCAACTCGGCTACCGATTCTCGGGCGAAGGTGGTGCCGTCGGCGGTGGCGACGATGCTCCATTCGGCCGTCGGTGGTGTCGACGACTCGTACGGGTCCGAGAGCCGGCGGATGTCGTCCCACGACACGGTCCCGATCACGTCGCCGGCCGAGTTGCGAGCGGTGATGGTGTCGTCGTTGCCGTACTGCAGGTTCGACTCGGGGATCTCCGCGCCGGTGGCGTTGTCGATGAACACCGGACTGCGCGACATCGATGCTTGTCGGACGGTGAGGCCGTCGACGGTGAGCTCCAAGCCGCCCGCTGCGGCGATCTCGTCGCGTGTGGTCGACACCGCCGACACCCAGTGGCCCGCGGCCACCGAGGCGCTGTTCACCGAGACCATCGAGTACTCGTCGAAGAGCGGAGCGGTGTCGACGAACGAGGTGCTCCCGTCGTCGCCGACCGTCGTGAACATCGGCCCGTTCGCACCGTCGCTGTTCGGATATCCGAAGCCGACGGTGGCCCCGCCGAGACGCAGGGGTGGGTTCGCCCAGTTGCTGAACGTCATCGGCAAGGTCTGCCAACCTCCGCCGGTGAAGCGGTACATCGATCCGTCGGCGGCCCAGTTCCCGAAGCTGTCGGTCGTGACGAACTCCGCCGAGGTCCCGTTGCCGACCGACGAGAAGTGCGCACCGGGTGTCGGTGACTCGATCGGCGTGGCAGTGCCGTCGGCGCCGACGAGGAAGAACGTCGTCGCACTTCCACGCAGTGCGGCGACCGACTCGGCCGGCACACCCAGCTCGTGCCAGGTGAGCTCGGCGAGTTCGCACTCGGACGAGTCGGCTGCGGTGCGGTCGGGCCCGGTGTCGACCGGTTCGGTCGACGCGGTCGATGCGCCATCCGGTGTGGTGGCGCTCGCGGACGGGGGAACGGTGCTGATCGGGCTCCCGGTGGCGGAAAGCACGACGGTCGACGTCGGGGCGTAGTCGCCGGCGTTGCAGCTGTCACTGGTGACGCTGACGCCGTCCGGGCCGATCTGCATCAGTTGCTCGATCCCGAACACATCGGAAGCTTCGGCCAGCTCGACGGCATTGAGATTGGCCGATGGCGTCACGGCGACCACGACACCACCGTCGACGGGGCCGAGTTGCTGCTCCACGCCGTGCACGACGAAGGGCAGCTCAGGCAGTGAGTTGGTGTCGAACGGCAATTCGCTGACGGTCCACTCGGTGCTGTCGATCCCGGCCACGGCAACCTGCAACGGGTTCGGTTCGGTGGCGGCGATGCCCGGAGCGGTGCCGAGGGCGAACAGATGTCCGCCGGACGCAACCGACTCCCACAAGCGGTTGTTGCCGAAGGGAAGACCGAGGTCGGTCTGTTCCCACGTGACGCCATCGCTGGTGCGCCAGACCGACGGCGTGATGTTGTCGTAGTCGTTCGAGCGACCCGGCGATGTCGACACCGCGAGCCCCGGGAACGTCTGAGTCCCGCCACCGCCGAACGTCGACACGATGCTCTGCGACTGCTCGGCTTCGATCGTCTTCCAGACGAAGGCCGGCCCGCCCAGCTGGGCTGGCGACGATACGACCGGGACCCGACCGACCACGGTGCTGTCGAGGGTGCCATCCGATGCGTTCGATGGTGCCTCGACGGTGCGAAGTCCGCTGCCGCCGCCCGACAGCGCCTGGACGCCCACGAGCATCCCCACGACTGTCGCCGCTGCGACACCTCCGACCATCGTGCGATGCCGGCGGATCGTGCGCTGGCGAGCGGCGCGCCGGACACGAGACGGTTCGAGATCGGCCAGGGTGATTCGTTCGGCACTTTCGCCGAGGTGAACGCGAAGTCGACGTTCGACGGTCGGGCCGAAATCGCTCTGCCCGTCGTGGCCGTTGTCGTTGGGGATGTCGTCGGAGGGGGTCTGGTCGTTCATGGTGGGGTCCGATCGTTCAGGCGTCGCGGAGGTGATGGAGACGGTGTTCGAGTTGCTTGGAGGCCCGGCTGAGGCGGCTCTTCACCGTGCCGGGGCGAATGGCGAGGGCGTCGGCGGTCTGCGATTCCGACCAGCCGAGCAGTAGTCGGCAGACCACGACCGCTCGATGGTCGACCGACAACTCGGCGAGCGCTCGCTCGATCGCCGGGTCGGCAACCGTGAACTCGGTCGCCTCGGCGGGAGGGGGCACCCGTCGAAGCAACCGTCGCAGCCGGCTGCGTGCGTGGTTCAAGCCGACGCGGTACACCCAGCCGGCGGGGTTGTCGAGGCGTCCGACCCGGTCCCATCGTTGATAGGCGCGCACCATTGCCTCGTCGAGCGAGTCGGTCGCCAGGTCGACGTCGCGGAGGGTCAGCGCCAGCGCTCGACCGACCGATGGCCGCGCCTCGCGATAGAAGGCGTCGAAATCGAGGGCCGAGCCGATCACCATCGTCACATGCATCTCGCCGATGACAGGGATCTCGCCGGTGGTCGAACCGGGGTGGATTGCGGACACGTGATGTACACGTCCGAGTGCGCCGTTCGGTTCCATCATTCTCGGCCCAGCTGCTCGAGCAGTGCGACTGCCTCCCCGTCGCCGAGGTCGGAGGCAGTACCCAGCAATCGGCGCGCTGACTCGATGTCGCCCCGCTCGGCTGCTGCGAGTCCGGCGCCGACGTGGCAGCGGGCGCAGTTCGGTGCGCTC
>JBGTCW010000491.1:0-6934 GCA_041748635.1 Ilumatobacteraceae bacterium
CCGATCGCCCCGCCGCATCGCTCACATCTCGTGTTGCTGTGGTCGAGTCTCGCTGTCACGGCCGCCTTCAGCGTCTACCAACTCCACCACCTCGAACAGCTCGTCGCCGCACTCTGCCCACACTGATCGGCTGCCGAGAAGGGCCGCCCCTGAATCGCTCGACGTCAGTGAGTAGTCACGAGCAGCGATCTGCGCCGGGAGCCGAGTGTGAACGCGACGCTCTACGCCGTACGGGTCAACTGGCGCCCGGCGTGAACGTGGGCGCGGGCGGGGAGGCAGTCGCCGACGTTGTTGGCGCTGGTGGTGGAGCTGACGTGGTTGGCGCGTGGGAATGAACGGTCGTCGTCGTGGTCGGCGTCGTTGTGGTGGTCGTCGTTGTTGTGGTTGTCGTCGTGGTCGTGGCCGTCGGGTCGGGGTAGTCGAAAACGGGGAGTTGGGCGCCGTAGGTCTCGGGTTGCTCGACGCCGTCGAACACGTAGACGAGGTCGCCGTTGGCGACCAACGACGGGAAGTATTCGGCGATATGCATCGGGATCCGAACGCATCCTCGCGATGCGGGTTTCGCCGGAACGTTGGTTGCGCCATGGATTGCGATCCCGTAGTTGAAGTACACCGGGTTGTACAGCCGTCCCAGTTTGGACTCTCGCCATCCCTCGATTCGGCGCTCGAAGTGGAACACACCGCCGGGCGTGAACGACACGCCACAGATGGCTTGCTCGGTCTGGGTGCCGTCGTCTTCGTCGACCTTGACGACGGAACACCATTCGTCGCCCGTCCCGCTCGAGACGTGGGTGATCAGCACGGGAACGTCGGCACGGTAGACGACGGCGATCTGCGAGGGCAGCAGCACCTCGACGTGTGTACCTGGCCCTGCTCGTCGAGGCCGGACCTCGAACGAGCCACTCATCCGCTCCCAGCGCTCGGGTGACACCTGCCCGGTCACCTCGTCGAGCGCGACACCGTCGAGGAACTTCTCGAATGCCCAGACCGCTCGTTCGGTCGCAGGCCCGAACAGTCCGTCGCTCGGTCCCGGATCGAAGGCGAGTTCACGGAGGCGATCCTGGAGAGCGACGACCTTCTCGCCGGTCGACCCGAGGCCGACGGCGTGATCGAAGACGACGGCATCGGTCCGGGGCATCGGGATGGGTGTCTCCGGCAGCGAGGCAGCAACGCCGGCAGGGGCGATGGTCGCCGGAGGTGCCAAGGTGCCACCGACGACATCGCTCGGGCCGGCCGCGCTGCCGCGAACGGCCGTGTACACCGCGGCCGGCACCACAACGCCGAACGACGCAACGAGGAATCGACGTCGGGTGTACGGCGGAGGGTCGAGATCGGAAGGGTCAGGCATGATTCGGGAAGCGCAATCGACTACACACCGTAGTAACCGCTGCGCGGTCTTCCAACGCTCGCAGCTGGCTCGGTTGACTGGGGTCTCGTTCAGTACAGTCGTCGTGTGCGACGGCATCCCGTCCGATGTCGAGATCGGCACGATCAGATCCGGATCGAGCACGTGAACCGACCGATCGGCGGGTACTCGTGAACCGCGTCCGCACGGTCGACGGCGGCTTCCGGCGACGCCTCGGCTGGCTGAACCACTCGCTGGACGACCGCCGTTGGCGGTGGGTGATCGCAGCGGGCGGCGTTGCGTGCGTCGTACTCGGTGCGTGGCTGGTCGTAGCTCCCTTACGCTCGGAGTCGACCATTCGTTGGGTGATCGCCGCCGGAATGGCGCTGTCGGGCATCGCCGAGATCGCCTCGTCAGCGTCCGCTCGGCGTCCTGGGCTCGCCCAGGCGGTCGGAGCGTTGTGGGTCTTCACCGGACTCGTCGTGCTCGGCGTCACGAGCCTCACCCTGTACGGCATTGCCGTGGTCGTCGGCATTGCTCTCGTCGCCGGCGGAGTGATCCGCCTCGCCGACGCGCTCACGAATCGCGGGAACGGTCAGGCAGTCCAACTCCTCGCCGGCACCACCAACGTGTTGCTGGGAGGGCTCGCAGTCGCATGGCCCGCCGTCACCCTCCTCGTGCTCGCCATCGTGTTCGGTGTGCGCACCATCGTGGTCGGCGTGGTCGCAGTGTGGAGTGCCACGTCGTCACTGCGCGACCGGCAGACGACGATCACCGACAAGTCTGCGACCACGGCCGCCGAAGTGTCACATCCGTCGGAGACGTCGCCTTGGAGACTTGCTGGGGCGCTCGTTGCTCTGGTCATGGTGGCGGGCGCCACCATGGTCAGCGTTGCCGCCAACCGCGTCGGCCCCGACGAGCCCGGCGCGTTCTACGACCAGCCCGACCAGCTGCCCGATGGACCACTCGGCACGATCGTGCGCTCGGAGGAGATCGACACCATCACGCCAGACGCGCGCACGTACCGGGTCATGTACGTGTCGACCGACCTCGACGGCGAGCGCCGCGCCGTCAGCGGCCTGATCGTCGTACCCACCGCGCCAGCACCTGCGACCGGACGCGACGTCGTTGCGTTCACCCACGGCACCACCGGCGTCGATCGTGGATGCGCGCCCTCACTGATCGACGACCCGACCAAGGTGATGGAAGCGCTCCCCGAGCTCGTCGCAGCGGGGTACGTCATCGCCGCTAGCGACTACCAAGGTCTGGGAACGTCGAGCCGCCACCCGTACCTCGTCGGACAGGTCGAGGCCATGAACGCGCTCGACTCGGTTCGCGCCGCGCGTCTGCTGCCGCAGACCGACGCCACCGGCCGATTTGCCGTGTGGGGTCATTCGCAAGGTGGCCATGCATCGCTGTTCACCGGGCAGATGTCCGCGAGCTATGCACCCGAACTGGAGCTCGTCGGCGTCGCAGCTGGCGGCCCGGTCCCCGACCTCGTCGAGCTCTTCGAGTTCAACCTCACGACGCCCGTCGGCAAGATCCTCATCTCGATGGCGCTGCAAGCGTGGGCCGATGTCTACGACCTCGACCTCGACCAGGTCGTGACGCCCTCGGCCCGTGATGCCGTTGAACAGATCGCCGAGATCTGCGTCACCGATCTGCGTCAGATCCTCACTCGATTCCCCGATGCTGCCGTGCTCGGCGTCACCTTCCTGCGCGTACCACCGTGGGAGGTCGAGCCATGGGCGTCGGTCGTGCGCGACAACACTCCGGGCGACGCGCCGACGGGCGTGCCGATGTTGCTCGTGCAGGGCGACGCCGACACCATCGTCGACCCCGCGCTCACGCAGCGCTTCGCAGACGAACGGTGCGCAGCGGGCGAGATGGTCGAGGTGCTGCTGCTGCCGGGCGTCGACCACATCAGCACCGGGTTCGAAGGTGCCATCGACGTCACGTCATGGATCGGCGACCGATTCGCCGGCCTCCCCGCTCCGTCGACCTGCTGACGCCGCGCATCGCGCTTGCGATGAGCGAAGGCGCACGATGCGTGGGGTCTCGCTCATCGCACGGCGTCGATGGCGACGAATCTCGTGGACCTGGTCGATCAGAAGCGCGATGATGGAGTCCGACGACTGGAGGCCTGCCATGGGTGATCGCCGGCGGAGACGACTCGGACGGATCTGGGTGGTCGGGGCCGTCGGCCTCGCGCTCTCGGCCTGCGGCGCGGACCCAGCACCCTCCGCGGCGTCGCCACGCTCCAGGACCGTCGAAATCCCGGCAGCCGAGGCAGCAGTGACTGAGGTCGCTCCCGCTCAGCAGAGCGAAGCTCTCGACCAGCCGGCGATCTGGCCGGCGGCCGACGTCGTGTTCGCCACGCCAGAGGAGGCGGCGGCTGACTTCGTTGCCAGCGTCCTCATCTCCGAGGGCGATCCGGTGCTCGGCGAGTTCCAGCAGGCCGACGCCCGCAGCGGTGAGATCGCAGTGTTGTTCGCCGGAGAGACTGGCGATACCGATCCGCCGCTGGAGCAGGGTCTGCTCCTGCTGCGACAGATCGGCCCGACCGATGGCTGGTACGTGATCGCTGCAACGAGCGATGGGGCGATGATCGACACCCCGTCCGCGTTGGATCAAGTGCCCGCCGGAGTCGTCACCGTGTCGGGTGAGGGGCGTGGCTTCGAGGGAACACTGGTCGTGTCGGCCTTCCCGCCCGGCGACGACACCGCGACGTTCGATGAGGAGATCGGCGCTGGTGGTGCCTTGACCGATCTCGAGCCGTACAGCGTCGACCTCGATCTTTCCGACGCTGTACGCGGCGACGTCGTCGTGATCCTCGTGCGCGGCGACTCCGGACTCGGCAACGATCCAAGCACCTTTGCAGCAATCCCGGTCGTGATCGCGTCCTCGCCAACGACACCGTCGGCGACCATCCCAGCGACGAAATAGCGATTCCGCCGTGGGGGAGCCAGCTCCAACCCGTTCGCGTTGCAATCCGGATGGGGCGGCGCATCCGAACTGCAACGCGAACGATCAATCATCCGAGGCGGGCGTGGAGGCGTGAGCGCAGCTCGTCCGGCGGCATCTCCGACCACACGCGCCGGCGGCGCTGGCGGTACACCGAGACACCGGTGGCGCCGAGCACGGCGACGACGCCGGCGACACCGAGCAGCTTGGCCCACCTCACGACGACGTACGTTAGGACCTCGATGGGCGACTCGCCGACCAACTCGCTGACGCTGCGTGACGCGCTGGACGTTGCAGCGACCGGCGACGTGTGGCTCTTCCGCGGTAGGTCCGTCGCCGATCGGGCGATCCGTCTGGTCACCAACAGCCCGGTCAACCACGTCGGCGTGGTGCTCGCCATCGACGA
The DNA here is from genome assembly GCA_041748635.1 of Ilumatobacteraceae bacterium. Classification (GTDB taxonomy): domain Bacteria; phylum Actinomycetota; class Acidimicrobiia; order Acidimicrobiales; family Ilumatobacteraceae; genus Sva-07. Next base: position 4,716 of record JBGTCW010000491.1, read on the forward strand.
TCTACCGCCGCTGATCTGGCACGCCGAGCTGGGTGCCAGCATGCCGAACGTCTGGACCGGCGAGCGCGATCGCGGCGCGCAGTTGCATCACCTCGACCGCGCCGTCAGCGTGTGGACCAACCGCTACGGCCAGCAACCCTGGTGCCGCCAGATCGACACCGAGGTCACCGCCGAGATGGAGAACCAGGCGCTCTCGGTCGTGGCCGAGTACAGCGGACGCGCATTTCCGAGCACGAAGACACTGGCGCGCCACTGGCTTGCCGGGCGCGTCCGTCGAAACGTGTCACTCGTCGACGTGTACTGCGCCGAGTTGGTGGCGGTCACCTACGAACGCATGGGTCTGCTCGGCTCCGAACGCCCACCCAACTGGTACGACCCGGGCACGTTCTGGAGCGGCGACCGCCTGGAACTCGTCGGCGCCGAGCTCGGCCCCGAGATCCGCATCACCGACGTCCCACCCGTCGAGGACAGCTGGCGCGACGGCTGACATCACCCCCACCGACCCAACCCGTTCGCGTTGCGTTCTGGATGAGGCGGGTCATCCGAACTGCAACGCGAACGATGAAATGAAGGGGGCGCGCTGGTCAGGTGGCGGCGGCGATCGTGGCGGTGATGACGTCGCGGACTCGGGCCACGTTGGCGCGCATCGCGGCGAACACAGCCTCCATGCTCACCGGCTCGTGGCCGTCGACACCGGCGTCGTAGTCGGTCACGAGCGCGATGCCCGCGTAGCGCACGCCGAGCTCCGCGGCGAGCACCGCCTCGGGATACCCCGTCATGTTGACCACGTGCCAGCCCATGTCGCGAAACCATCGGCTCTCCGCTCGCGTCGAGAACCGCGGTCCGTTGATCACCACCATCGTGCCGCCGTCGACGACGTCTGCGCCGCACGATCGCGCACCCGCGAGCACCATCGCGCGCAGCTCGACGTCGTAGGGATCGGCAAACGTCTGGTGATGCACCGCTCCGCTGGTGATGCCACCGGTGCCATCAGGACCGCCGATGTCGTGGAACGTGTCGGGACGGCCCCACGTACGGTCGACGAGCTGGTCGAGCACGACGAGTTGGCCGGGGTGGATGTCGGGCTGCAGCGACCCGACCGAACACGGCGCCAGCACACGTCGAACACCGAGTGAGTGCAACGCCCACATGTTCGCCCGGTAGGGCACGCGGTGCGCTACGAACTCATGGTGCGGACCGTGCCGAGGTAGGAACGCCACGCGCTGGCCACCGATCGTTCCCGTCGTGATCGCTCCGGCGGCCGCGCCGAATGGCGTCTCGACCACGACCTCGTCGGCATCGTCGAGGAAGTCGTAGAACCCCGAACCGCCGATCACGCCCCACATGTCGTCCTCCTGGGTCATGCCATCACCTCGCCCTGTTCGGTCGACCGTGATCGACGCTCGATTCGATTCCAGATGAAGAACGCCGCACCGACGACCGCCCACCCGGCAAGCACGTCGATCACATAGTGCTCGGCGAGGTAGACGAGCGAGATCCCCATGACGAGCGGATACAGCAACATCGCCGACCGCCACCACCAGCTCCGCACCGTCGGAAAGAAGAACACGACGACGAACAGCGCGAAGGCAGCGTGCAGCGACGGCATCGCTGCAGTCGGATTGGCCCAATCGCGTCCCGACACCCACGTGTGAACGAACCCCTCGAAGCCGAGATGGGTCCAACCTCGGCTCGCCCCCCGACGCAGCTCGGGCAGCGAATCAAGGGGGATCTGCCGTGACCCACCGGCGGCCATCCACGGCGGAGCGGTCGGCAGGAGCACGAACATCGCGCAGGCGATCGTCAGCACCGTGGCGAAGCGCTTCATGAACCTGATCCACTGGTCACGATTCGTCACCCACAGCACGGCGATCACCATCACCGGCACAATGAAGTGCGAGAAGTAGACGATCGATGCGATGACGTCGTAGAAGCGGATGTCGCCGGTGGCGAACTGCCGTTGTATCCACACGGTCGGGTCGACCCCGAAGAACATGACCCGGTCGATGATGATCACGCTGTCGACCTGCAATGGCAGCCCGACCCGATCGGCGGCACCGCGGGTCTCGTCGTAGAGAAACCACATCAGCGCGTAGAGGCTCAAGTCGAGCGGCAGGCGCGCCCACCGCTGCCACGGCTTGCCGATGTAGGCGATCAGGACGAACACCAGCACCGAGATCCCGACCGAGATGCGATCGATGATCACGCCGTAGGTGAAG
>JBGTCW010000492.1:0-3089 GCA_041748635.1 Ilumatobacteraceae bacterium
ATCTTGCTCCACGACGCCGGTGTCTGGTCGGTCGACGCGGTGCAACGGCGGCTCTCGCAGGCGCTGTCGGCGGGCACGTCACCCGCCACCGGTGCCGCCTTCGTCGAAGGATTCCTGGCCGGATCCGGTGCGGTGCTGATCCACGACGCCGACCTCCTCGCGGTGCTCGACGGGTGGGTGTCGTCGCTGCGACCGGACGCTTTCGACGCGGTGATCGCCCTCCTGCGACGGACGTTCGGTGCGTTCGAGGCCGCGGAGCGTCGCCAACTGATGCGACTACTCATGGGCGTTGGCGTCGAACGCTCGGGTGGTTTCGGCGTCGACGTCGATCCCGAACGCGCCGCCGCGGCCTTGGTGACCGTTCGTCAGATGCTCGGGATCAGCGTCGAATGAGCGGGAACTCGTTTGCGCCCACCGTGTCGGAGTCCGAACGGCGCCGCCGCTGGCGCCTGCTGCTCGGTCCTGCCGTCGACGACGTCTGGACCGAGACCGACAACCGCGCCGCTCGTGAGGAACAGCAATCCGTCGATCCCCCCAGCGACCCGGGCGATGGCGACCCGGGCGACAGCGACGACCAGCCGGGCCGCCACGATGGCGGACCATCGAGCGGACCGTCGTCGGTCACCGGTCTACGCGGCGACGACCGTCGGATCGACGCTGCACTCGGCGCTCTCTACGACCGCGGAGAACAGGGCTCCCGTGGGGCCACGCGAGCCGGCGGCCTGGGCCGCTCGAAGCCGTCGGTGGTTCGATGGCTCGGCGACATTCGTCGCTACTTCCCGACGCCCATCGTTCAGATCCTCCAGCGCGATGCCGTCGAACGACTCGACCTGCGCCAACTCCTGCTCGAACCCGAGTTGTTGCAGAGCGTCGAGCCCGACATCCACCTGGTCACACTGCTCGTCGAGCTCAACCGTCACCTTCCGGACGAGACCCGCGCCACCGCTCGCGTGGTCATCGCACAGGTGCTCGCCGACCTCGAACAGCGCCTGTCGGACCACACCCGCCAAGCCGTCCGCGGTGCCCTGTCGCGGTCGGCGCGCACCCGACGGCCTCGGCCTGGTGACATCGACTGGCCGACCACCATCACCGCCAACCTGCGCCACTGGATCCCCGAGCACCGCACCGTCGTGCCCGAACGACTCGTCGGGCACGGTCGGCGCCAGCGCAGCCTGGCGCGAGATGTGATCATCGCCGTCGACCAGTCGGGCTCGATGGCCGACAGCGTCGTGTACGCGTCGTTGTTCGGTGGCGTGCTCGCACAGCTCCCGGCGTTGCGAACCTCGTTCGTGGCGTTCGACACCGCGGTCACCGATCTGACCGCGTACCTCCACGACCCGGTCGAGGTGCTGTTCGGGGTCCAGCTCGGAGGAGGTACCGACATCGCGAATGCGCTCGGCTACTGCCAGCGGCTGATCGAACGACCCCGCGAGACGGTGCTGTTCCTCGTCAGCGACCTCTTCGAGGGAGGCAGCGCCGAGGTGATGCGTCGGTGCGTGCGTGAACTCGTCGAGTCCGGCGTGGAGATCCTGGTGTTGCTCGCACTCAGCGACGAAGGAACCCCGGCACACGATCACGACCACGCAGCAGCACTGGCTGCGCTCGGCGCCACGGTGCTCTCGTCGACCCCCGACGAGTTCCCGGCGGTGCTCGCGGATGCGCTGCGCTGACTCGCTGGCGATGGGGTCGTCCGGAGTGTCGAGGCGCTAGCGTTCGATCCGCATGGGTCAGTTGGTCGCCGTCACCGAGAAGCCGAGTTCCACACGCGGGATCGTTCGCTTCGAGATCAATCGCAGTCTGTCCGGGATGGGCCACGAGCACTTCGAGTCCGTCGCCGACGCGTGGGGCAACACGCCGTCCGACGAACTCGCTCGGCGGATGTTCTCCACCGGGCAGGTCGACGCGGTGCACGTCTACGGCAACATCATCACCGTCGACCTCGAGAAGGGCTATGGCTCCGAGGGTCTCGCCGACATCATCCGTGAGCTGTACCGGTACTGGAAGCCCGGCGTCGAACCGCCCAGCTTCGAAGATCTCCAGCTCGACGAGCCAGCTGCAGAGTCCGGCGGGGGCGACAGTGACGGCGGCGGGGGAGCGGAGTTGTCCGAAGCCGCCAAGCGGGTGCCAGGGCATCTGCTCGATCGTGGTCGCCAGGCCCGGGAACGCTGGAACGCCAAGCAGGGCTGACCGTCGGTCGCGCTGGTTGCTGTCATCGGTGACGAGCAGGGTTGGGCGCACTCGGGGGTACTGCCTCTAGCGTCGGGTCGCCAGTGATGGCTGGGGAGCCCACATGATCGACGCCGTACTCACGCTGCATGAAGTCGCCGACGAGCTCGGTGTCCACTACATGACCGCGTACCGGTACGTGCGGCTCGGGGTGCTCGACGCGTCGAAGTCGGGCGGCGTGTGGCAGGTGCAGCGTTCGGAACTCGACCGGTTCCGTGAGGAGTCGGTGGCCGTGGCGGCGTCGTCGAATGGCGGGCCGGGCAAGGGCGGGGCGCGCAATCGCAAGGCTCCGTGGGCGGCGCGGCTCGAGTCGCGGCTCGTCGCTGGTGACGCGCCCGGGAGTTGGAGCGTGATCGAAGCGGCGATGGCGGCCGGTGCCGAACTCGACGAGATCTATCTCGACGTGCTGACGCCGGCGATGGTGAACATCGGTGAACGGTGGGCGGCCGGTGAGCTCGACGTGTCGGTCGAGCACCGGGCGACGGGAATCGCGATGCGCATCATCGGTCGGATCGGTCCGCGGTTCACCCGACGGGGTCGGACGCGCGGGGTGGTGGCGCTCGGAGCGCCCTCGGGGGAGTTCCACGCCTTGCCGGTGGCGATGCTCGGCGATCTCCTGCGGCGACGGGGATGGGAGGTGTCGGATTTCGGCGTCGACGTACCGAGTGCCTCGATCGCCCACGTGATCCGAAAGACGAGCGACCTGTTGGCGGTCGGGCTCTCCGCGATGTCGTCGGACAATCTGGCGGCGCTGGCCGAGGCGTGTGCCGCAGCGCGTGACGCCGATCCCGAGGTGCTGGTGGTGGTCGGCGGACATGCGGTGCTCGACGACGAGCACGCGCTGGCGCTCGGTGCCCACGCTC
>JBGTCW010000493.1:0-10804 GCA_041748635.1 Ilumatobacteraceae bacterium
GTGGCCGACATCGGAAGCGACGCCGTCGCCGCAGTGGAGGCAGAGGCAGAACGCACCGCCGATTGGCTCGGCCCGACGCGGGTGAAGTGGCGGTACCCGACCCCACGGACCCGACGGCTCCTCGACGCGTGACGTGGCTACCCCTCGTCGAGTTGACGCAACACGGCGGCGGCCTTCTCGATCGCTCGACGGGCTTGCATCAGCTTCTTGTCGTCGGCCGGGCGCGTGACCTCACCGTCGGCGACCGCCTCGCGAAGGCGATCGAAGGCGAGCTCGTCGAGGTCCGCCGCGATCGACTCGAGTCGATCCACCAGTTCGGTGTAGTCACCGCTCACGGAGCAGCGGCCCTGAGCGCTTCGGCGACGATGTCGACCGGGTGCCGAACCGGAAGATCCAGCACGGCGGCGAGGTGCATCGCGCACCCGGGGTTTGCGCTCGCCACCGCAGTGACGTCGCTCCCTTCGGCGGCCCGGCCGATCGATGCGACCTTGCGCACGCGGATCTCGCCAGCCAGCTCCGGCTGGAGCGCCGAGTAGGCCCCGCCGGCGCCGCAACACAGCCCGTCGTCGTCGAGCTCGACCACCTGGGCAACGTGGGCGAGCAGCACTCGCACCGGATCGTGGGACCGCTGCACATGGCGAAGGTGGCACGGATCCTGCACGATCACGCTGGGCCGGACGCCGGTTGGCTCCGGGAGCCGATCGATCCGCTGGGCCAGCCACTGCGAGATGTCGAGCACGCGTCCGCTGAAGCGTCGTGCTTCGTCGGTCCCGAGGAGTTCGCCGTACTCCTTCATCGACGCCCCGCATCCGGCAGAGTTCACGAGGATCGGCGCGTCACCGGGCATCGATGCCATCACCCGACGGGCCAACGTCGACGCTGCATCGTGCAGACCTGCGTGAGCATGCAGCGCTCCACAGCATGAGCCACCGGGGCCCGGCACGGCGTACGTCGCCCCAGCGAGCTCGACGAGCGCAGCGGTATTGCGATGGGTCTCGCGCATCCAGGCATCCATCACACAGCCGGTGAAGATCCACACGTCGTCGCCCGTGGAACGCAGCGCCGCCACTCGACGGAGGGGCAGCCGTGCCACGCCGAGCCGAGACGGCACGAGTCGCAGCCGCTGCCCGACAGCGAGCAGCGTTGATCCGGCGAGCAGGAGCCGGTGGCGTCCGAGCACGGCGAAACCGAGGCGCTGCCACCACGGAGTGATCGTGTGCGTGGCCGCCAGGGTGGTTCGCGTCTGCTCCATCAGCGCACCGAAATGCACGCCACTCGGGCAGGCGGTTTCGCAGCCGCGGCACTGCACACAGGTCTCCATGAAGTCGACGAACTCGTCGTCGATGGAGAACTCGCCGCTCTCGACGGCCCGCATTGCATCGATTCGTCCACGAGGCGAGTACTTCTCCTCGCCCGTCACCCGGAACGTGGGGCAATGCGGCAGACACAGCCCGCAGCTGACGCACGCCGAGAGCATTTCGGCGTCGAGTCCGAGCACAGGCTGCACGACGTCGTGGGCGCTCGGTGGGGTGCTCATCGTCCAACCATCGTACGTTCGCCCGGCATGCCTGAAGGCCACACGATCCATCGCATCGCTCGCGACCACACGAAGCTGCTCGTCGGCCGCCCGATCCGGGTGTCGAGCCCGCAGGGTCGTTTCGCGGCCGATGCCAACCGAGTCGACGGTGCGGTGCTCGATCGCCTCGAGCCCTATGGCAAGCACCTGTTCTACCGCTTGTCCACCGGCGACGTCGGCCACGTGCACCTCGGGTTGTTCGGCAAGTTCCGCGTGCAGCGCACGACCGCATCGCCCGATCCAGTGGGGCAGGTCAGGATGCGGCTGCAGATCGAGCCGAGTGCGGACCGCGACGAGTACGTCACGGTCGACCTGGCAGGTCCGACGGCGTGCTCGATCGATCCGCCGTCGGTTCGGCGCGAGATCTTGGCCAGGCTCGGGCCCGACCCCATCCGCCGCGGCTCGAAACCCGACGCCATGATCGAACGGATCCGGCGGAGCTCGCGAGGCATCGGGGACCTGCTGATGGACCAGTCGGTCGTCGCCGGGATCGGCAACGTGTATCGAGCTGAGGCGCTGTTCGTCGCCGGGGTCCATCCGCTTCGACCCGGGAACGAGTGCGATCGCGCCGAGCTCGAGGGCCTCTGGGCCACGGCGCAGGGCATGCTGCGCCAGGGCGTCAAGGACAACCGCATCATCACGGTCAGCCGCGACGATCTGGGGATTCCACCGAACGCCCGCATCCGTCGAGGTGAAGCGACCTACGCATACAAGCGCGACCGGTGCCTGCTGTGCGGCGACGAGATCCGCCGCATCCAGATCGCCAACCGCACGTGCTACCACTGCCCGACCCATCAACCGCGCTGAACCCATACGCTGGGCGGATGACTGCCGTCGATCGCATCCCCGACATCGTCCACGAGCTGCGCGAGGGGTATCGATCGGGAGTCGTGCGCGACATCGAGTCTCGACGCATCCAACTCCAACGACTGCGGTCGATGTTCGTCGAACAGCAGGATCGCCTGATCGACGCGCTCGTCGCCGACGTCGGCAAGCCACGCATCGAGGCCTACACCACCGAGATCGCGTTCACGATCAGCGAGATCGACCACACGCTCAAGCACCTCGACGCGTGGACCAAGCCGACGAAGGTGAAGGTTCCGCTGACAATGAACCCGGGCTCGGCCACACTGCGACCCGAGCCGCTCGGCACGGTGTGCATCATCGCTCCGTGGAACTACCCGGTGCAGCTGCTGTTCGCACCACTCGTGGCTGCCCTCGCCGCCGGCAACACTGCGGTCCTGAAACCGTCGGAGGTCACGCCGTCAGTGTCGGCGCTGGTCGACGAACTCGTCCCGAAGTACTTCGACGCCTCGACGGTTGCGGTGGTCACCGGTGCCGTCGACGAGACGACCGCTCTGCTCGCCGAACGCTTCGACCACATCTTCTACACCGGCAACGGCAAGGTCGGTCGGGTGGTGATGCGCGCCGCGGCCGAGCATCTGACACCGGTGACGCTCGAACTCGGCGGCAAGAGCCCCGCCATCGTCGCCGCCGACGCGAACATCGCCGTTGCCGCCAAGCGAATTGCGTGGGCCAAGTTCCTCAACGCCGGACAGACCTGTGTCGCTCCCGACTACGTGCTCGTGGAAGAAGCGGCGGAAGACGAACTGCTCTCGGCGTTGGCCGGAGCCGTCACGTCGTTCTACGGCGACGACCCTCGCCAGTCGAACGACTACGCGCGCATCGTCAACGAACGGCACCACGACCGCCTGACGAAGTTGCTCGCCGACGGCGGCTACGACGCCACCGTGATCGGCGGGACGGGTGACCGCACGAGCAGATACCTCGCACCGACCGTTCTCGCCGGCGTGAAGCCCGACGCGGCCGTGATGGACGAGGAGATCTTCGGACCGATCCTGCCCGTGGTGAGGGTCGGTGACATCGACGAGGCGATCCGCTTCGTGAACGACCGCGAGAAGCCGCTCGCCCTGTACGCGTTCAGCAGCGACGACGACACCCTCGAACACGTGGTGGCCAACACCTCCGCCGGCGGCGTCACCCTCAATCACGCCGTGTTGCACCTCGCCGTCCCCGACCTGCCGTTCGGCGGTGTCGGACAGAGCGGCATCGGCTCGTATCACGGCAAGGTCGGCTTCGACACGTTCAGCCACACCAAGGCGGTGTTCGACAAGCCGACGCGCCCCGATCTGGCGCTGATGTATCCGCCCTACACCGGATTCAAGCAGAAGATCCTGCGACGGTTCTCGTAGCGGCGCGAGGACGCCGCCGATCCGTCACTGAGCAGTCCAGCTCGGCGCATCCACCTCGCCTCGCCAGTACCGGAGTCGTCGCTCGGCTTCGGGCTTTGCAGCCGGGTTTGTGATCGACGCGGCCACGCGCATCAACGTCGCCGCCACGAGACGGAGCTCCGCGATGGCCATCGCCTCCGGTTCGCCGTCCAGCGATCGCCCGTACCCGCTCGCAAACGCTTCGTACTCCCCCGGTCGTCCGCCCCAACGCTGCGCCCACGTCAGCATCGGGCCGTGATCCCAAGCCGGTGGAGCTTCGCAGAGGAGGTCCCAGTCGAGCAGCACCGGTCCGTCGTGGCGCATGAGCACGTTGCCCGGATGGACGTCGCCGTGACACAGCACCAACTCACTGAACTCCGTCCACTGCGCGTGCCGATCGATCGTCGCTGCCAGCCCTTCTCGGGCGGCGTCGTCGAGCGCCGGCGCAGCCCGCTCGAGCAATGCGTCGAAGTTCCACCAGGGGAACGAGGTCGGCGACGGGAGCGGCAACGACGGTGGCAGCGACGAGAGGTCGGTCGCATGGACGCGTCGCACGAGCGCGCCGACTGCCGACCAGTCGATCGGAATCGACTCATCGATGATGCGTTCCCAGGCCGTCACGCTGAGGCCCCCGCTGCGAACGACGTCATCGCGCGCCGGTGCCGCCACCGACACCTCGTTGGCCAGCCAGAAGCGGGCAAGGTCGAGCGACACCTCGGCCGGGGCGGTGGGTTCGCTCACCCGGAGCACGTCCGGTCCACACACGAAGATTGCGTTCATGCCGACGCGCAGCAGCTCCGGCGCTTCCATTCGCCAGTGGGCTGCTGCCGTCGTGGCCGCCCGCGTCGCCGCCGCGAGGTCGGAGACCGGACGGTCGACATACGCTCGTCGCATCGGACTCATGCGGACGGAATCATGCGAGAGCGAGCACGTCGACGCCGGGATTCAGCCGACCCGTCGGATCGAATTCGGATCTGATTCGCGCGTGCAGTGACGCCACCGTCGGATCGACCTGCGGCGCCGTCGCCGGCATCTCGTGGTGGACGATGCCGACACCGATCTCCGCAACGAATCGTCCCGGACTGCGAGTCTCCAGCGAACGGAGCTCGGACGGCGGGACGGACCAGCGATGGGCAGGCAGTTCGGGTGGACCGTCGGCAGAGTGGAGGCCACCGACACGAACCTGCTCGGCCACGTCGTCGGCGTGCCCGTCGAGCAGCACCCACGTCGTGCGTCCGTCCCAGAGCAGCGACGTCGGTCGGTACAGTCGGGTCAGCAACTCCCACGGATCTCGTTCGCTCGCGAACCATCGTTCGGCCACCGGCAGCGGACGGGTGCGCACGATCACGTCCGCGAGGAATCCCAACGTCCCGCGCGACCCGACGAGCAGCCGGCAGAGATCGAAGCCGCTGACGTTCTTGACCGTCGGTCCCCCGGCCGTGACGACGTCGCCACGTGCCGACACGTATCGGGCCTGCAGTACGACATCGCGCAGCGGTCCCCAGCCCAGACGTCGGTATCCACTGTGACCGACGGCGAGTGCTCCGCCGATCGTGCCGCCGTCCGGAATCGCGAGGCATTGCCCGTGTTCGGCGAGCTCGGCAGCAATGTCGTCCACGGGGGTGCCAGCGCCACAGCGCATGGTCATCTCGGCGGGTTCCATCCAATCGACACCCGACGGCGCCACCACCGTACGCACACCGGGCACGGGACCACCACGTGTGCCCAGGCCGCCGATCGTCACCGGATCGAAGTCGCCGACTTCCTCGGCGAACGACGCCACGGCAGCATCGAGCGTCGAAGCACTCACACCCAGGCCCCCTCGGGCACGCTGTGGATGTCGCCGCACCCCGCAGGGCTCGGCAGCACCTTGTCGGGATTCGACAACAGATCCGGATCGAACGCCCGACGAAGGTCGGCCTGGGCAGCCAGATCGACCTCCGAGAACATCAGCGGCATCAGGTCACGCTTCTCGAGCCCGATCCCGTGCTCACCGCTGAGCACGCCACCCGCCGCCACCGACACCCTCACGATCTCGTCGCCCGCGGCGTGGACACGCTCGATGACCCCTGGCTCTCGAGCGTCGTAGACGAGCAACGGGTGAAGATTGCCGTCACCAGCGTGGAACACATTGAGCACGAGGAGTTCGTGGCGGGCGGCGATCTCGTAGACCTGCGCCAACACCTCGGGCAGCCGGCGGCGGGGCACGACGGTGTCGTGGAGGTAGTAGTTCGGCTTGATCCGGGCGATCGCTCCGAACGCCGACTTGCGGCCTTTCCAGAGCAAGGCCCGCTCGGCGTCGTCCGCGGCGACACGGATCGTGCCGACTCGGCGCTGCGCCGCCAACTCCCTGATGCGTTCGACCTGGGCGGCGACGCCAGCGGGCATCCCCACCACCTCGATCAACAGCGCCGCCGCCTGGTCGATCGGGAGCCCGGCGTGGATGAACTCCTCGACGGCGCGCAGGCACAGCTGGTCCATCATCTCCACCGCAGCCGGCACGATGCCGTCGGCGATGATGTCGCTGACCAACTGCGCGCCGTCGGCAACATCGGCGAAGTCGAGCAGCATCGTCGCCACGTCGGGTGGGTCGGCCATGAGCTTCACGCACACCTTCGTGGCGACTCCGAACATCCCCTCACTGCCGACGAACGTCCCCCGCAGGTCGTAGCCGACGGGTTCGGGCTCCTCGCCGCCCAGCACGGTGACCGATCCGTCCGGCAGCACCGCCTCGATGGCGTGGATGTGGGCGCTGGTGACGCCGTCGGCCAGGCAGTGCGGCCCACCAGAATTGTTGGCGACGTTTCCGCCGATCGAGCACGTCTGCTGGCTACTGGGATCGGGCGCGAAGTGGACGCCGTGGTGCGAGACCTGCTTCGACAGGTCGAGATTGAGGACTCCCGGCTCCACCCACGCCATCCGGTTGACCGGATCGACCGAGAGGATCCGGTTCATCTTCGACGTCGAGATGACGATTGATCCCTTCGCTGGCACCGCGCCACCGGCCAGTCCGGTGCCCGATCCTCGTGGGACGAACGGCACCCCGAACTCGTTGGCCACCTGCACGATCGCCTGGACGTCGGCGGTCGACTCGGCGAAGCACACGACGGATGGATGCCCTGCGAGGTTCGAGGCGTCGCGGCGATAGAGGTGCAGCTCTGCGGCACCGTCACGGACCTGATCCGGGCGCAGCCGCCCACGGAGCCGGGCGACCAGAGGATCGGTCACTGCGGCGCCTTGCGCTCCTTGCGGCGCATCACGATGACGCGGCCACTCTCGACGGGCACACCGTCGACGTACACCTGGTCGCCCGGAGCAACGTGCTCGTCGAGCGACGTGAGGCGTCCCTCGCGGCGCGCGCGGAGCTCGTCCTCGGTGTGCTTCATCACGTGGCGTCCCTCGCGGAACGCATCGACGACGTCACTGGTCTTCGTGCGCACGGTGTCGGCGGCCGACCGGGCAAGCTGAGCCGGGGCCATCTGCGACGCGGTCTCCTTCACCTTCTTCTTCGCGTAGCTGGCCGAAGCAAGCCCGGCGACCACACCCCCGGCGAACCATGTGACCCGTTTCATCATGCGCGCTTCCTCCGTCGTGTCGAATCGTCCGACGCCGCCACGTCGAGCGCCAACGAGCCGTCGATCGACGTCACGTCGAGCGAACGGGTCGGGGTCTGCTTCGGCGCGCCACGGAGTCGGGCGAAGGTCCGCGATGTCCCGCGTGCGAGGCCGGTCGCCTTGATCATCGGCGACGAGAACGTCGTGCGGGCGACTCGTCCACCGACGGCGTCGCCGATGGCCTCGGCCGACCCGAGCACACGATCGAAGCGTTCGAGGTCGGCTCGCGCCTCGTCGACGGTCGCCCGTGCCTCGTCGGTCGTCACGAGCAGTTCACGGATCAGCGGCGTCGTCTCCATTCGCAGCTGATCGACTTCGCGCCGCACGTCACGTAGGGTGTCGAGCACCCGCAGCAACACGACGACGAGCGCTGCGAAGCCGATCGAACACAGCACGGCGGCGACGACGAGGGCCAGCTCTGCGGCGCTCATGGTGCCTGCTCCGACGGAGTTCGCCGTGATGTCAATCGCGATGTCATTCGCTCACCGATCGCTGCCTCGTCACCGTGTGTACTCGGTTCGTACCAGCGTCGCGAGGCGAGCGCGTCGGGCAGGTACTGCTGCTGGACGGTTCCCGACACATGGTCGTGAGGATACTCGTAACCGGCACCGTGCCCGATGGCTGCGGCACCCTGGTAGTGAGCATCACGCAGATGCGCCGGCACCTCGCCGACCGCGCCGTCTCGGACGTCCGACCGCGCGTTCCAGATCGCGAGCGCGCTGCGGTTGCTCTTCGGAGCGGTGGCGAGGTAGATCGCGGCCTGCGACAAGTTCAGTTGCGCCTCGGGCAGTCCCACGTGCTCGAGCGCATGGGCCGCAGCGACGGCCACCTGGAGGGCACCACTGTCGGCGAGTCCGACATCTTCGGACGCGAAGATGATCATGCGCCGGGCGATGAACCGTGCGTCCTCTCCCGCTTCGAGCATTCGGGCCAGCCAGTACACCGCTGCGTCGGCGTCGGATCCTCGCATCGACTTGATGAACGCACTGACGACGTCGTAGTGGTCGTCGCGCCCGTAGCGCAGCGCGGTGGTGCCGAGAGCCGCCTCGACGTGTGCGAGTTCGACGTGGTCGTAGCCCGAGAGAGCGCACGACACTTCGAGCGCCGTGAGCACTTGGCGGCCGTCGCCTCCGGCCCGATCGACCAGCAACGCCACAGCGTCGTCGTCGGCGGTTGCGCCCTCGGCGTCCAGCCCCCGCTTGACCAGTACCTCGATCGCCGCCCGGTCGAGCGGTTCGAGCCGGAAGAGCGTCGAACGGCTGCGCAGCGGTGCGTTGACCTCGAAGAACGGATTCTCGGTGGTTGCACCGATCAGTGTCAGCGTGCCGTCTTCGACCGCCGGGAGCAAAGCATCCTGCTGCGACTTCGAGAACCGGTGGATCTCGTCGAGGAACAAGATGGTCCCCTGCCCCCGCTCGCCCAAGCGCTGTCGAGCGCGCTCGATCGTCTCGCGGACGTCCTTCACCCCGGCGTTGACCGCCGACAACTGTTCGAAGGCCCGGTCGGTGCTGCCGGCGACCGCCAGCGCCAACGTGGTCTTGCCCGTGCCCGGCGGGCCCCAAAGCAGTGCCGACGTGAGACGGTCGGTCTCCACGAGACGTCGTAGCGGTTTGCCGGGGCCGACCAGATGGTCCTGGCCGACGACGTCGTCGATGGTGCGAGGCCGCAGTCGAGCCGCCAGCGGCGCCCGAGCGCGACGTTGCTCCTCCGCGGCGACGGCGAAGAGGTCGTCGCTCATGTCATTCCCGAAGCCGGCCCAGTCGGCGTCAAGACCGCCCGGTAGACCTCGCTGCGAAAGCTCACGACCTGCTCGACGAGCCACGTCCGATCGACCCATCGCCACGCCACGAACTCGACGTCGTCGGGCGTCGGGACCACTCCGTCGGATCGCGCCCGGAAGAAGTACCAGCGCTGCACCTGGCCGAGTCGCTTGCCCTCCGATCGCACGTGATCCGGGAACTCGTACGTCATCCACACCGGGTGTTCGCCGACCAGGTCGACGTCGTCGGCGCCGAGACCGGTCTCCTCACCGAGTTCGCGCCACGCCGCGTCGCGTGGCGCTTCACCGATGTCGATGCCCCCCTGTGGCAGCTGCCACGCACCGGGTACATCGCTGCGTTCGAAGGCCATCACCTCGTCGCGAGAGTTGATGACCACCGCGACCACCCCAGCTCGGAAGTTGGCGCTCGGCATCAGCGACCGCCTACCGGCCGAGACCGCGAAGGCGATCGCGCACGTCGGCGAAGTCGTCGTCGTACTCGAGGATCGCCGAGAACCAGCGCCGGGCGCTGATGGGATCACCGAGCTGGTCGTACAGATCGGCCACCACGTACCACTGACGCAGATGGAAGTCGCGTACGGACTTCGGACGCTTCGTAGCCGGCTCCATCAGCGCGAGCGCGCCGCGCAGATCGCTCTGGTCTGCCAGTGCGCCGGCAGCCACCATGCGCCCTTCGGCCATGATCTCGTGACTCGGCGACGACGCCTTGATGTCGGACCAGACCCGATCGACCGCCCCCCAGCGACCCTGCGCACGCTGGCAGTCAGCGATCACGGGCAGCAGCGCAGGGTTCGAATGCAGATCCTGGGCCACCTCCAACGACGAGACCGCCTGCTTGTAGAGGCCGAGTCGGTAGCTGGCGAGGCCGACGAGCTCGTGCGCGGCCGCCACCGACGGCGCTTCTTTCGCAATCGCCGTTGCGATCCGACGGGCCTCCTGGAATCGCTCACGGTCGAGCGCCTCCGAGGCCTGGGCAAGTCGCTCGCTCAAGCGAGCGCCGCGCTGCGCACCGAGCGCCTCGTTGAGTTCTGCCACGACCTCGGGATCGAGCGGCTTCGGATCGCGGCGCTTCGGTGCCGGCGCATCGCCTGCCGCACGCCGTGCTGCCTTGTTGGCCTCACCGCGCACCGACCCTTCATCGATCCACTGTTCGGTGGTCCGCTCTTCGATCTTTCGGCGCTCGAGGTCGGGATCCTGCGGTGCCCGCGGGGCCCGGCGCTCCTTGACAGCTTTCGAGCGGCGCTCCGCCTCGGTCATCGGCTTCGACGGCCTCGAGGGTTTCGACGGCCGCCCGCCCCGTCCTTGCCCTTGTCCCGGTCCCGTTCCTGGGCCGGATGACGGCCGACGCGGGCCGCCGCGACGAGCGTCGTCTCGGCGCGGTGGACGGGAGGACGGGCCGGAAGACATGGGTCGCCATGCTACGGCTCGATGCGGGAACACCGTCGAGATGCGCCGAAAACGCGAAGAACGCACTGCCGGCAAACCCGGTCAGTGCGTTCCTCGATCGAAATCCGGCGACGTCCTACTCTCCCAGGGGATCTCTCCCCAAGTACCATCGGCGCTGACAGGCTTAACTTCCGTGTTCGGGATGGGAACGGGTGTG
>JBGTCW010000494.1:0-2166 GCA_041748635.1 Ilumatobacteraceae bacterium
GACGTGCCGGCGCTGTACAACGCCTGCGCGGAGCGGTTTCGGTTCCTCGATTTGGTGGACCGCACGCGGCCGGGGTGGCGCTTCGATGAGATCGCTGAGGAATCGACAACCAAGGGCGCGTTCGTGCGTCTGTTGAAGGAGCGCTCTGTGTCGCTGTCGGGTGAACGGGCGGAGATCGCGGAGATGGCGCTGGCGCTCGGGTTGGCCGGGCTCCGCAATGTCGGCCGCTACGCCCGGGCGACCGAGTGGAGTGGCCCACACGGACGCAACCTGCTCGACGGTCGGGTGACCATCCTCGGTGGGGGAGGGATCACCGAATCGCTGGTGCGCCTCCTGCAACCCTGGCACTGCGACATCACCGTGGTCCGTAATCGGGCCGAGCCGATGGACGGCGTCGACGACGTGCTCGAGGCCGACCGATTCGCCGATGCGCTGCCCGGTGCCGACCTCGTGGTGCTTGCGTTGGCGCTCACGCCCGAGACCGAGGGCATGTTCAGCGCTGGCGAGTTCGGGTTGATGGAGAATCACGCGTGGATCGTCAACGTCGCCCGCGGCCGCCACATCGTGACCGACGATCTCGTCGAGGCGCTGCGCAACGGGGTGATCGGCGGCGCCGCGCTCGACGTCACAGACCCCGAACCGCTGCCGAGCGACCACCCGTTGTGGACGCTGCCGAACTGCATCATCTCCCCGCACGTCGGCAACACCCCGGAGATGGCTAAGCCGTTGCTCGCGCAGCGCGTGACGGAGAACGTCCGTCGGTTCGCGCGCGGCGAGGAGCTGATCGGCCTGGTCGACGTCGACGACGGCTACTGATCGCCGCGTGCCCGTAGCGTGGTGCCACCGTGCCTGGTCCGACCCACTACGACGTTCTCGGGGTGCCGCCGAGCGCCGGCGCCGACCAGATCCGAGAGGCGTACCGGCGTCTGGCCCGCCAGCACCATCCCGACCGCGCCATGTCGGCGGCGGGTTCGAACGCAGCCTCGATGCCGGCGATCAACGAGGCCTACCGCGTCCTCAACGACCCGGCTCGCCGAGCGGTCTACGACGCCAGCATCCGGAGCGGTTCGTCCAACGACCGTGCCGGAGTTGCGCCCCCGACCCACGGCGAGGCGTCCGCGGGCGCGTCCGTCGATGCGTCGACCTTCCCGAGTCACCTCGGCCCGGCCAGGATTCCGTGGCGGTCGGTCGGCTTCTTCGCCGTGCTGGCGATCATCGGCGTCGTCGTGCTGGCCCAGTTCACCGAGCCTGGCGAACCCCGCGGTCCCGACGGGATCATCCAGATCGGCTCGTGCGTGACGATCGAGCCCAACGGCGACGCCCGCGAAGTGTCGTGCACCGACGACCTGGCCGTCGATCTGAAGGTCGAGGCCTTCGTTCCGTTCAGCGACTCGTGCCCCGGCGGCACGGTTGCGCACCGTGACCGCCAGGGCATGGGCGTCGCCTGCGTCGCCGACCCACCCGCCCCCACCGGGTGACAGCCTTTGTGGCCGCCATCCGGTGGGGTCGTCGGGAACAAGACGACATCGAGGTTCTAGCCGAGCGCTGGCTGGCGGGATTGCTCATACCCGCACAGGTTGTGGCTCCTATTCACAGGGCGATCCATCCGTGGTCACACAGTCGGTAGCCACAGCGTCATCGATGAGCGGTGCTGGTGCGCCGGCCAACACTGAGGCGTTCGAGAATGCGGTGAACGACCATGTCTTGTCGGCCAGCGCGTTCGCAGTGTCGAACGTGCGAACCTCGAACGTCGCCTGGCCGCCCGAACAGATGCCTAATCCCAGTGAGATGTCGCCGCCGTTGCTCACGTCGAAGCCGAGCGACAAGATGATTACCGGGAACTTGTTCGGCGCGCACACCATCGGCACCGTCAGTGCATAGAGGCCGACGCTCGTCCTCGACACGGAGTACGTGCCGAGCTGAGCGGCGACGGTGCTCTTCGACCCGCTTCCATTGCCCACACCAGCGGCGATGATGTGGGATGCCGGTAGTGCTGCGACTTCGGCCTTGGAGGCCTTCGTGGCCACGTCGGCGACGAGTTCCTGGAGGCCTGCGCTGGTCATGTAGCCGACGATGTCGATGAGCATGTCGGTGGTCGGACCCGCCTGTCCGTAGGCGTCGAAGGTGATGTCGATCTTGCCGGCGTTCGCGCCGGAGGTCGGCACG
>JBGTCW010000495.1:0-5117 GCA_041748635.1 Ilumatobacteraceae bacterium
GGTCCCGGTCGTGGCCGCTCTGTGCCAAGATCGCGGCCCCCGGCGCAGCGCTCTTCGTGGGTCTCGGCGCCGTCGGCGCCGTCACCGAGCCCGCCGAGTCCGCAGATACGGAGGTCGCCGTAGCGGTCGCAACTGTTGCCGACCTGCCCGAGTCGACACCGTCACCGACCACCGTTCCTCCGACCACCGTCCCTCCCACCACGGCGCCGCCCACGACCGCTGCGCCCACCACACCGCCAACGACGATCGCACCGACGACCGTCGCTCCGACGACCGTCCCCCCGACGCCTCCGACGACAGCGGCACCGACACTGCCTCCGACAACTGCAGCTCCGACGTTGCCACCCACAACGGCGCCACCACCTCCCCCGCCGCCCGCACCAGCGGCGGCGGCGACTGACCCCGACTATGGGACATGCAAGGAAGCCAAGGCTCATGGCGCCGGCCCGTACTACGAAGGCACGGATCCTGAGTACGGCTGGTACCGCGACGCGGACAGCGACGGCATCGTCTGTGAATAGCCATTGAGACTCCGGATCCAACGCTGGTTCGACGGAACTCGGCGATGGTCCACGTGGCAACACGTGATCGCTGGCGTGGCCCTCGTCGTCGTCGCGGCCACCGTGTCCGCCACGATCTTTGACGGTGGCGACGCTGACGCTGTGCCTTCGGTGGGCGGGCTGTCTCCCGATGCGACGATGGCGACGACTGCGCCAGCCGACCCAGCGACTGCCCAGCCGTCGACCACCGTTGGCGCTGTTTCCGAGTTCCTGAGTTCCGAGAGCTCCGAGCCCGCCCCGCCATCAACATCCCGTCCAGTCAGCGACCTGGACGATGCAAGTCTGCTCGACGCAGAGGAGGTACTCGCCCGCATTCCCGTCGAACTCGAGGATCGCACGGGCGGCTACGACCGCGACCTGTTCGCTGTGTGGATCGACGCCGACGACAATGGATGCGACACCCGTGACGAGGTGCTTCTCGCAGAGAACCTCGCTCCAACTGATGCCGCATCGGCGGGTTGCGTCCCCATCCCGGGTCTCTGGCGGAGCACGTACGACGGCATTGACTTCACAGACCCATCGCAGCTCGATGTGGACCACCTCGTCTCGCTCAAGGAGGCCTGGGATTCGGGTGCTTGGGCCTGGACCCCGGACCGCCGTATCGCCTACGCCAACGACCTCACCGATGGACGCACGTTGGTCGCCGTCTCGGCCACATCGAACCGCTCCAAGGGCGACCGTGACCCATCGAACTGGATCCCGGAAGACGACCGAGCGGTGTGCCAGTTCGTCGGTGACTGGATCGCCGTCAAGGCCAGATGGTCGATGTCGATGGACCCGAGCGAGCACGGTCGGCTCGGGAATCTGATCGACGATCAGTGCCCGGGACTGACGATCGAACCTTGGCCCGCAGCGATTGCTGCAGATGGAAGTTAACCGGCCCGGGAACAGCCGCTGTAGAACTCTGCGGCGTTCACGCAGCCCAGCGGCGGGCGACGATGCGGTCTCGCTCGTCGTCGTTGTCGATTCGCTCGGTGCTGACAGGGGTGCGCCACCAGAACCGACGCTGGTCGCCCTTCGTCTCGTAGACCGGGTGGTCGCTGGGGTCGATGCTGATGCGGCAGATCTCCTTGCCGTCGATCGTGAAGAACTCCCAGTCGACGAGCGACGCCGCGGACTTGCCGAGCCGGTCGAGCAGATTCTTAAGGTGTTGGCCCCACAGGTCGCGGTCGCCTCGTTCGCCCCGCTTGGAGAAGGTGGTGTAGTCGTCCTCCAGGCCGTAGATGCCGCCGACGTCGGTGACGCCGACGAGGAGCGTGCCGCCGTACTGGCTGTTCGCGAACCCGGCGATCGTCTTCACGATCGAGTCCTCGATGTGGCTCGCCTTCTCGCCCTGATTGACGTCCCAGCGCATCGTCGACTTGTACTCGAGCGTGCGGGTCTCGCCATCCGGATGGATCAGCTCACCGATCGGGCATGTCCGCTGACGCGCCACGCGCGCTTGGGCGTAGATGCTCGGCGCGCTGCGCTCGAGCCACGCCGCCTTCAGATCGGGGTTGTCGAGCACCGCGTACACCAGCTCGTCGTTGGTCTTCTGTCGTTCGAGCAGCTTCGACTGCCACACGCCATCGAGGCCAACCCTGAATCGCTCAAAGTCGTTGGCCCCGGCCTGGATCTGCACGTTCTCGTCGGCGACGACCGCGCCGTCGACCTGCTCGTAGAACAGGGCGTCGTTCTCGGTGATGCCCATCGAGAACCGCTCGTTGATGCGAGCGATCACCTCCGACAGCGGCACCTCCTCCGGCAGCGGCTTACGACCGGCGCCGCCGTAGATGGTGACAACCTCGCCATCGGCGTCATCGAGTGACGCATCACCGGACCACGACTTCTCCATCCTCAGATGGGTGAGCTCGACCGAGTCTCCGAGATCGACGCCGGCGACCGAGTCTCGCTTCAGCAGTTGTGAGAGGCGGCGGCAGAACAGGTAGTCGCGCTCCAGCTTGACGTCGGTGAACGACACGACCTGCGAGAGGAACGAGTAGATCCGGGTGAACCGGGTGAGCACGTCACGGAACTCGTCCTGGCGTTCCTCATCAAGACCGTTGAATCGGTCGACGGACGGCTGCATCACCGTGTGGATCCGCTGGTGGTTCTTCTCGGGGTCGGCCAGCAGCAGCCCGACCATCGTCTCGATCTCCTCGCCACGCAGCACATCGAAGGGGCCGAGTTCGGCGTGCGTGTCGTACAGCAGGTGGGGATCGGTTGGCGGGGCGACGGTACGCACGTACCAGGGAGCGAACGACTCCTGGATCGACTCGGCCGAGTTGCGGAAGTCGAGCACGAACGTTCCGGTCTTGTCGGGGTGGATGCGATTGAGCCGCGACAACGTCTGCACGGCGGCGAGGCCGGTCAGGGTCTTGTCGACGTACATCGCGTAGAGCTTTGGCTGGTCGAAGCCGGTCTGGTACTTCTCGGCGACGACGAGGATCTGCCACTCGTCGGTGTCGAACCGGGCCGGCGTCTCCGACTCGGGGAAGCCGTTGACCCGAGACTCGGTCCACTCCTGACCGTCGTCGTCGAGCTTGCCGGAGAAGGCGCACAGCACACCGACGTCGCCGATGCCGTGCTCGGCGCAGTACTTGTCGAGCGCCCGCTTGTACCGCAGGGCGTGGAGGCGCGAGGCGGTGACCACCATCGCCTTCGCGCGGCCGCCGACCTTGCTGGCGACGTGCGTGCGGTAGTGGTTGATGATGACGTCGGCGCGCTGGGCGAGGTTGTGCTCGTGGAGGGAGACGAAGCGGGCGATGGCGGCGCTGGCGCGTGACTTGTCGAGTTCGGGGTCGTCGGTGATCGCCTTGTCGATCTTGAAGTAGGTGTCGTAGGTGACGTAGTTGGCGAGCACGTCGTGGATGAACTTCTCCTCGATCGCCTGGCGCATCGAGTAGAGGTGGAACGGCTCGTACTTGCCCGACTCGCCCCGCCGCCCGAACAGCTCGAGCGTGCGGCCCTTCGGGGTAGCGGTGAACGCAAAGAACGACGTGTTCGCCTGCCGCCCGCGGGCATCGACTTCTTTGGCGAGCAGATCCTGCACCGGGTCGGCCACCTCGTCGACCAGCGACACCTCGGCCGCTTCAGCCATGGCAAGAAGAGAAGCTTCGGAGACGTCGGAAGACGCCGGGCCACCGCCCAGCACCTTCTTCATCTCCTTGGCGGAGTCGCCGGTCTGGGAGGAGTGGGCCTCGTCGATGATGACCGCGTAGCGGCGAGACGCAAGCTCTTCGACGTGCTTCATCACGTGCGGGAACTTCTGGATGGTGGTGATGACGATGCGGGAGTGTTCGCCGGCGAGCGCCTCGGCGAGCTGCTTGGAGTCCTGGTCGATCTTGGCGACGACGCCGTGGGTGCGCTCGAACTGGTAGATCGTCTCTTGGAGCTGCCGATCGAGCACGAGCCGGTCGGTGATGACGACGACCTTGTCGAACACCGGCAGGTCGTCGGCGGAGTGCAGCGACGAGAGCCGGTGGGTGAGCCACGCGATCGTGTTCGACTTGCCCGACCCCGCCGAGTGCTGCACGAGGTACGACTGACCGGTGCCCTGCGAGCGGGCGTCGGCGACGAGCGACAGCACGGCGCTCCACTGGTGGTAGCGAGGAAAGAGCGTGACCTTCTTGCCCCCACCCGCACCAGAACGGTCGTCGGTGGTGGTGAGCACGAACCGGGCGAGCAGGTCGAGCCAGGCGTCGCGTGACCACACCTCCTCCCACAGGTAGCCGGTTCGGTACCCGGGTCGAGCGGGGTTCCCGGCCCGGTCGCCGTCGCCACGGTTGAACGGCAGGAAGCGGGTGCTGTCGCCCGACAGGCGCGTGGTCATGAACACCTGCTCGGTGTCGACGGCGAAGTGCACGATCGCCCGCCGCAGCAGCGCGTTGCGAGGGTCGCGGTCGCGCCGGTATTGCTGCTTGGCGTCTTCGGCGGTCTGCCCGGTGAGGTGGTTCTTGATCTCCGCGGTGGCGACCGGAATGCCGTTGAGGAACAGCCCGACATCGACCGTCTTGGCGGACCCCGGCTCATACGGAAGCTGCCGGGTGACGGTCAGCCGGTTCGCCTGGTACTTGGCCTCGAGGTCGGCGTTGAGCCCCGATGCCGGCCGGAAGTAGGCAAGCCGGATCTCAGCCTTCTCGTGGCCGGCGTACACGATCCCGTGCCGCAGCACGTCCATGGTCCCCCGGCTGTCGATCTCCTTCGCCAACCGCGTAGCGAACGCACGCTGCGCCTCGTCGGGAGACGAGTGCGACCGGCGGACCTTCTCCCACTCCTCCGCCTGGGTCGCCCCGATGAACGAGAACAGCTCCGCCGTGTCGAGCCCCAGGTCGGCCGAGAAGTCGTCGTCGCGATCGGCGGCGTTGCCGACCTTGACCGCCGTGTAGCCGCCCGACGAGACGAGTGACTCGCAGATCGCCGTCTCGAACGCCCGCTCGGATGGGCTGGTCACGTCAGATCCTCGGGCACGGCCGTCACAGTGGGGTGGGCCCGAGCCAGGCGACGGTCGGTGGTGAGCACGACGGTGTCGAGCGACGCCGCCAGTTCGAGGTAGAGGGCGTCGGCGAGACGGGTGTG
>JBGTCW010000496.1:0-6882 GCA_041748635.1 Ilumatobacteraceae bacterium
CTCGTGCTCGCCGCACGCCCACGCGACCACCTCGACCACCCGATCGTCGGGGTCGTGGAGGCCGGGTAGCAGGTCGACCCCCCGGTGCGTCGCCGCCAGTTCGGCGGCGCGTCGGCGAACGGTCACCTCCGGATCGCGCAGCGCGGTCTCGATCGTTGCGTCGTCGAGTTCGCCGAGGCGTTCCAGCGAACCGAGCGCGATCGCTCTCACCGCCGGGTCGCCCGAAGCCAGTCCGGACCGCACGGTCGTCGCGTCGCCCGTGTGTCCGGCCACGGCGACCGCGCGTCGGTCGGGTTCGCTCACTGCTTCAACAGGTCGGTGAGCGTCACGACGAGGTAGCCGGTTCCGAACGCCACGACGATGGCGAGCACCGCGCCGATCACCAGTGCGATGCCGGAGCTGGCCACGACCGCCCAGACGCGACGCAACGGTCCGGGCCGGCGGTACAGCGATGTGGTGGTCTCGGCGATCGGCACCGGTGCCCACTCGCGCCGCAGACTTGCGCCCCCGCGTGGTGTTCGTACCGTTGCTCTGGCATTCTTTCGCCACCCGGCCAGGACGAGCGCGAGCATTGCGAGCCCGGCCATCCAGGCGGCCTGAGTGGTGAGATCCGTGACCGACACGACAACCGACATCGTACCGAGCGAGCAGGCACTGGCCGCTCCGCGGCAGCGGTGGTGGGCGTGGGCGCTCGCAGTGCTCGGCGTCGTGGTGATGGCGGTGATCGGGTTGGCGTCGCTGCTGCCGTCCTCCCTCGTGTCGCAGAAGACGAACGACCGGACGGGCGAGATGGAACCCACGCCGTATGCGTTGACGCCGGCATCGGCTGACCCGGTGAACGACCGCATCGTGTTCGGCGATCTGCCCGAGGGTGTCGTGCGATACGACACGTCGAACAGTTTTCACTTCGTCACCGTCACATCGCCGAGCCAATCGGTCTTGTCGTGGGTGGTCGGACGCAACGAAGCGGCGATCGATTTCCTCACCGAGGAGGACAAGTTCGGCGTGCGCACGCCGACGCAGCGCCGGGAGTTCAACCTGCAACTGATGCGCACGGCCGAACAGGAGGCGCAGTACGTTGCGCTGACCACGCTGGGCTTCGACGTCGAGATCACCCCGGGCGAAGTCATCGTGCGCGACGTGATCTGCAAGACGCCCGGCGACGTGGGGGAGTGCGCCGAGTGGTTCCCCTCCGACGAGCAGATCGACCCGGCCGACCGGATCCTCGAGGCGGACGGAGTCCCGCTCGATTCCGTCGAAGATCTCACCGCGGTGCTCGCCGACAAGCAAGCAGGCGACACCGTCGACCTGCGGATCGATCGACCCGGCGATGGCGTGCGCGACGTGACCGTCGAGCTGTCGACGTCACCGGACGACCCAGATCGAACGATCATCGGGTTCTTCCCGTTCGACACCCGAGCGATCACGCTGCCGTTCGAGGTCGACATCCGCACCGACGACATCGGTGGGCCGTCGGCCGGCCTCGCGTTCACCTTGGCGATGATCGACGAGCTGTCACCTGGCGACCTCACCGGACCGCGCAACGTCGCCGTGACCGGCACGATCGCGCTCGACGGGACCGTCGGCGCGATCGGTGGGCTCACGCAGAAGGTGTCAGCGGTCCAGCAGAACGGAATGAGTGTTTTCCTGGTGCCGGCGTCACAGTCAGAACTCGACGATCCTGCCCGGCTCCAGCGTCTGCGCGATGCGGGACGAGGCAAGGTCGAGATCATCCCGGTCGCCACGCTCGACGAAGCGCTTGCCGTGCTCGAGCGACTTGGCGGCGACCCGCTCGTCGTCGTGTCCTGACCGATCGGCGGGATTGACACGATCTGAGGTCCCCAGGTGCGTAGCGTTGCGGCCATGGCCATGTCCTTTGCTCGCCCCGATCCGTCGTCGCCGGCAGCGGTCGCCGACGCGTCGTTCGGCACCGGTCGCCGCGGCTTCGATCAGGGAGAGGTTCGCGAGTTCCTGCGGATGGTCGCCGCCGAGCTCGGGCGACTGCAGGAGCGTGAACGATTCCTCGAGCGCGAATTGCGCACGGCGCAGGCCAACCCCGATTTCGCCTCGGTCGAGATGGACGATGCGGCGTTGACTCGACTGTTGGGCGAAGAGACCGCTCGCGTGCTCACCACGGCCCGCGCGAGCGCTACGGAGATCCGTCAGAAGGCGGAGCAGAGTGCATCGCAGTTGCTCAGCGAAGCGAGCGACGAGGCGACCCGTCTGCGCGAGGAAGCGGAGATCGAGGCGTCACGACGCCGCGCTGATGCTGCCGCCGATGCAGAAGCCGAGTTGTCCATGGCCAAGCAGCAGGGTCGCGAGATGGTCAACGAGGCTCGTGCGTACCGCGAACGCGTGCTCAGTGAGCTCGCCCGTCGACGCGAGCTCGCTCGCGAGCAGATCGAGCAGTTGCTCCACGGTCGCGACCGGCTGATGCAGTCGTTCGAGCGCGCCCGCCTCGTCGCCGTTGACGTGGTTTCCGAACTTCAACCTCTCGGCGAGCCCAATGAGTACGTCGACCTGTCGCCGACCACCGGCCCGGTGCCGATGATGCTGCCGAACACCCCGCGCCCGAGCGCAGAGCCATCGAGCGCAGAGCCATCGACCGCAGCCGACGAGTCGGACGATGGCGGGGCCGAGCTCGCTGCGGTCGAGGTCGCTGTGGTCGAGCCCACCGACGACGACACGATCGTCGTGGCCCCGATCGTTGAAGCCCCGATCGACGAGGTCGGAGAGAACGAGACGCCCGAGGATGCGGGCGAGCACGAGGTGATCGACGACGCCACTGAGGCGGCCGCCGATGAAGTCGTCGAGCTGGAGCTGGACCCGGATCCGGGCGCAGAGACACAGGACGCGGTGGAGGCTGACGATGACGTCGTGGTCGATCTGTTCGCCCGCTTGCGCGCCGACACCACGGTCGGTCAGGTCACCGCGGACGAGCCGGACGACGTCGAGGACCAGGACGACGGTGACGTCAGTGACGCCGTTGACAGCCAGCCGGATGCGCTCGACGAGGGCGCCGAATCTACGCCGTTCGACCAGCGCGACGCCGACCTGACGCCGCTGATCGTCGCGAGCGCGAAGAAGCTCAAGCGGGTCCTCGCCGACGAGCAGAACGAGGTCCTCGACGCGCTCCGCCGTCGTGAACCGGTGCGCGAGGTCGGTGATCTGCTTCCCGCGCCCGCTGATCACCTCGGGCGCTACCGGGTGGCGATCGTCGACGATCTGCTCGCGGCAGCGAACGCCGGAGCGTCGTTGGTAACGCAAGGCCGGGTGGCGCGGATGAACAAGGCCGACGCGACCGGGTCCGTCGCCGCCGCTGAAGCGGTACTCGACGAGTGGTTGATCGTGCCGCTCCGCGAGCGGCTCGAGCGGTGTGTGGCCGACGGCGACGCCGACAACGCCGGCATCGCCAGACGCGTGCGCGCCGTGTATCGCGAATGGAAGACCCAGCACATCGACGAACAACTCGACGATGTCTTCCGTGCGGCTCACGGCCGTGGAGTGTTCGCCGCGATCGAAGCCGGCGTCGGGGTCGACTGGGTGTGCGACCGCTCACACGATGTGTGCGCCGATTGCGACGACAACACCATCGGAGGAGCAATCGCCGCTGGCGATGCGTTCCCCACCGGCCATCACTTCCCGCCGGCGCACCTCGGCTGCCGATGCCTGTTGCTGCCGACTGAGCGTTAGTCTCAGCGCCAATGCGGCGCTCATCGGACCTGACGGTCGACCGTCCACGTCGTCGGGTCAGCGGACGCGGGGTCCTGATCGGGCTCGGCGGCCTGTTCTTGTTCGTGCTGATCTTCGGTCGCGCGATCGCCCGGTTCTACGTCGACTTCCTGTGGCACGACGCGCTCGGTCGCAGCGACGTCTTCTGGGGCATCCTCCAAGCGAAGGCGACCCTGTTCGGCGTGTTCTTCCTGGCGTTCCTCGCGATCGCATGCTTCAACCTGTTCATCGCCGACCGGGCTGCGCCGACGACCTTCCCCGCCAACGTGCACCCCTACGTCGAGCGCTTCCACGAACTCTTCGGACAACGGTTGCGCATCGTGCGCTACGGCGTCGCGGCCCTCTTTGCGCTGCTGCTCGCCGTCCCGGCGATCGCGCTGTGGCAGGACTGGCTGTTGTTTCGCAACGCCCGCGAGTTCGGCATGGCCGACGCCGAGTTCAACGCGGACATCGGCTTCTACGTCTTCCAGTTGCCATTCCTGTCGTTCGTGCTCAATTGGTTGTTCGCTGCGTTGATCGTGGTGCTCCTGCTCACCGCGGCGACCCACATCCTCAATGGTGGCGTCGTGTTCGTGTCGCCGGTCCCGGTGGTGCGCCAAGCGACCAAAGCACATCTCGCCGTCCTGCTCGCCGTCCTGGCTGTCGTCAAGGCGGGTGACTACTGGCTCGACCGATACGACGTGACCAACAGTCAGACCGGCATCGTCCAGGGCGCCACCTACTCGGTGGTCCGCGCACAACTCCCGGCGTTCATGTTGCTGATCCTGATCGCACTGCTCACGGCAGGGCTGTATCTGTCGGTGGTGCGTACGGGCTCGTTCCGGCTGCCGCTCATCGCGTCGGGCCTGTGGCTCGTGGTCGCGTTGGTCGGCGGGATCATCTACCCCGCTGTCGTGCAGGCGCTCGTCGTCAATCCGAACCAGCAGGAGCGAGAGCAGATCTACATCGAACGCAATGTCGATGCGACTCGCGAAGCGTTGAATCTGACCGACGTCGATGTCCGCACGGTGGGCTTCCAGTCGCTGACTGCGACCGATGTCGAGGACGATCTCGCACCACTGGACAACGTTCGTCTGCTGAATCCGGCCGAGATGGAGACCCGCTTCCTCGTCGACCGCGGTGAGGTCGCCGGGCTGACCATCGACGACCTCGACGTCGACCGGTACGTGCTCGAGGACTCACGCGACGGCAAGCCGGAGGAGGTACTGATCGCCGCCCGAGAACTGCAGCTCAGCGGCGTGACCAACAGGAGCTGGCAGGGGTTGCACCTCATCAACACAAGAGGCTGCGGCCTCGTGTTGGCGCCGACCGGCAGGGTGCTCGAGAGCCAGCGGCCCGACTACCGCACCGTTGAACTCGAACGGCCCGAGCTGTACTTCAGCCCGATCCTGACGGGCTATGCGATCGCCAACACCAGCGCTCCCGAGCGCGAGTGCACGGGGGCGCATCAGTACGAGGGCACGCTCGGCGTCGAGATGAGTTCGTTCACGCGGCGAGCGGCGTTCGCGCTCGCGTTCCTCGACTACAACGTGATCGGGTTCGGCGGGATCAGCGACGACTCGCAGATGCTCTGGGTGCGCGGTATCAACGACCGGCTCAACAAGCTGGCCCCGTTCCTGACCTACGACGCCGACCCCTATCCGGTTGCAGTCGGCGGCCGCGTTTCGTGGGTCACCGACGCGTACACCACCACCACTCGGTATCCGTACGGTCAACGGATCGGCGACGTCCAACGCTCGCCGCGGTCGGGCCTCGACGACAACGACAACTACGTGCGCAACAGCGTGAAGGCGGTCGTCGACGCGTACACCGGCGACGTGACGTTCTACGTCGTCGACGAGCAGGATCCGATCCTGCGGGCGTGGCGCGGGGCGTTCCCCGACCTCTTCACGCCCCTGAGTGAGATGCCCGACGAGCTGGCCGACAACCTCCGCTACCCGGAGGATCTGTTCCGCATCCAGACCGACGTCTACTCCAAGTACCGAATCGCCCCCGATCAGTTCTTCCAGCGCGTCGGGGCGTGGTCGGTGGCGCAGGCGCCCGGGACCGAACCGTCGCAGGCGGCGGCGCCCGCAGCCGACACGACCGGTGCAACACAGACCGCGGCGCAGAGCACGTTCGCCGACGAATCGAATTCCGGTCGGTTCATCCCGTACTACACCATGTTCGACACCTCGACTCCTGAGGAGCAGGGCGACGAGCAATTCGTGATCCTGCGTCCGTTCGTGCCGTTCTCGACCAACGACCAGCGAACCGAGTTGCAGGCGTACATGGTTGCGTCGAGTGAACCGGCCACCTACGGCAAGCTCACGACCTACATCGTCGAGGAGGTCGGTGGGCGATTGCCCGACGGTCCGCTGCGAGTCGCAGGCAACGCCGAGTCGACCGAGGACATCTCGCGTCGCATCTCACTCGACAACGTGGGAGGTGGCGGCTCCACGGTGCGCTTCGGTGACCTCCAGCTGGTCCCGGTCGCCAACGGCCTGATCTACGTGCGCCCGTATTACGTGTCGGTGCCGCAGAACTCCGCGGACGTGTCGGCGGTGACGGAATATCGAGCGGTGATCGTGTCGTACAACGACCGCTCGGTGCTGGCGTCGACCATCAGTGGGGGTCTCGCCGAGCTGTTCCCCGGTTTCGACGGTGATCTCGACGAAGCCATCGAGGAGCCGACCGAGCCCGATGCGGGCGTCGACGGTGATGATCCCGGCTCTCCGCCGACCGACCCGGACCCTGATTCCGAACCCGACCCCACGACGCCGAGCGATGATCCGCTGGTGCTGCTCGAACGAGCCGACGAGGCGTTCTTCGAAGCCGACACTGCGCTGGCCGACGGCAACCTCGGTCTGTACCAAGAGAAGATCGGCGAAGCACGACAGCTGATCGACGACGCATTCGCCCTGCTCGAACAGGGGTAGATGTAACGATTGGTGTCAGACACCGATCGTTACATCTCGCTGGTCAGGATGTGCCGGGACGACGGATTCGTTCGGCCAGTTCTGCGAGGTCCGCGCGGAACTGGATCTCGTAGCGGGCCTGCTCTGCGGCGAGGCGTTCCGTCGAACCGAGGAGATCGTCGATCGACACCGTGGCGTCGGTGCCGCTGTTCCGTCGGCTGAGGTTGTCGATGTCGCTGCTCAACTCGGTGAG
>JBGTCW010000497.1:0-3001 GCA_041748635.1 Ilumatobacteraceae bacterium
CGCGTCGTGATCCGGATCGACCCCGACATGCGGATCGGCTTCGACTCCGAGGCGATGTTCGCCAACTCGCCCGCGGGCGCCACTGCGACGAAGATCTGAGGCACCGTGGACAATGCACTGGTCGATCGCATACGCGCCGACATGGCCTACGAGTTCGCCCGAACCGCGCCGCCCAACGGGTTCCCGGCGTTCCACGACATCTCGACAGTCCGCCACACGAGCGACGAGTTCTTCGAACTCGAGCAGCAGCATCTCTGGCCCAACATCTGGGTCATTGCCGCGCGAGTGGAGGACGTCGCCGAACCCGGCGACTACGTGACCTTCGACGACCTCGGCGTGCCGCTGCTGATCGTGCGCGGCACCGACGGCGTGATCCGGTGCTTCTACAACACCTGCCAGCATCGCGGCGCGCCGGTCGTCCGCGACGCCAGCGGATCGGCGCGGCGCCTGCGCTGCCAGTACCACTCGTGGACGTACGAGATCGACGGCGGCACGCTGGTGTCGGTTCCCGACGAACGAGACTTCGTCGATCTCGACTGGGAGCAACGCTGCCTGCCGCAGGCCAGCTGCGACACCGCGGCGGGCTTTGTGTTCGTGAACCGCAACCCCGACGCGCCCAGCTTGCGCGAGTGGCTCGGGCCCGCCTGGGAGATGCTCGAGCCGTTCCAGGGGGAGCACCTGCGCGAGGTCTACCGCGAGTCACGCATCATCCCGTGCAACTGGAAAGTCACCGCCGAGGCGTTCCTCGAGGTCTACCACTTCCGCCACATCCACTCCCACGACGGCATCAGCGTGCTCGACAACCGCGGGGCGGCGATGGGGCTGTACCCGCACGGCCACAGCCGCATGATCACGCCGTTCTCGCGGCAGCACTGCGAGCGGATGGGGCTGGCGTCGTGGG
This sequence comes from Ilumatobacteraceae bacterium, assembly GCA_041748635.1. Taxonomy (GTDB): domain Bacteria; phylum Actinomycetota; class Acidimicrobiia; order Acidimicrobiales; family Ilumatobacteraceae; genus Sva-07. Next base: position 902 of record JBGTCW010000497.1, read on the forward strand.
ACGACTGGCGCCATCTCGACCAGGACCCGTTCCCCACCATCGACGGTGTGGCGCCGATGGTCGACTGCACCAGCACAGCGCTCAGCCTGTTCCCGAACGCCATCATCCCCCTCGGTCGCATCGGCTTTCCGATCAACCTGTTCTGGCCGATCGACAAGGACACGACGCGACTCGACTGGATCTACTACGCACCGCCGCCCGACGGCGCCGATCGCTTCGAGCCCGACCACCTCCCCGAGCACTGGGATCGCCGGCGAGGCGTCTACGACCAGATCATGGCCGAGGACGAGCGCAACATGGCCCCGATGCAGCGCTCGATGGAGTCGCCGGCGCTCACCGGCATCCCGATCAACTACCAGGAGCGACGGATCTGGCACCTCCACGAAGAGATCGATCGGGTCATCGGCGTCGAGCGGATCCCCGAGGAACTTCGCATGCAGCAGCTGCTCGGCCCGTATGTCGAGCCGGTCGATGCGCGATCATGAACCCATGACCGAGACGATCACGGGCACCAATCGATCCGCCGGCGTCAGCCTCTCCGAGCTGCTCGACGCCGACTCCCATCCGGTGTCGAAACTCCTGCGCAATGAATCGCGGGTGGGCGTCCGCGAGGGAAACACCCGGATCCCGGCCTGGTATTACACGTCGCCCGAGTTCCACGCGCTCGAGGTCGACAAGCTCTGGAGCCGGGTCTGGCAGCTCGCCTGTCTCGAAGAGGAGATCCCCAACGTCGGCGACTACCACATGTACGAGATCGCCGACATGTCATGGCTGATCGTGCGCACCGCCGACGGTATCAAGGCCTACCGCAACGCCTGTCTGCACCGCGGTCGCCGACTGCGAGAGAGCAACGGCAAGGGCGCCAAGAATCTCCGCTGTGCCTTTCACGGCTGGTCGTGGAACCTCGATGGATCACTGAAGGAGATCCCGTGCGAGTGGGACTTCCCCAGCGTCACCGAGTCCGACTACGGACTCCCCGAGGCGCTCGTCGACACCTGGCACGGCTTCGTGTTCGTCAACCCCGACCTCGGCGCCGGTCCGCTCGCCGAACATCTTTCCGGCCTCGACGAGCACTTCGCGGCGTACCCGTTCGAGCAGCGGGTGAAGGTCGCCCACGTCGAGAAGATCATGCCGGTCAACTGGAAGGCCCTTCAGGAAGCGTTCATGGAGTCGTACCACGTGGTGGCCACGCACCCGACGCTCATGGACTACCTCGGCGACGCCAACTCCCGCTACGACACCTACGAGAACTTCTCGCGGGCGATCTCGCCGCAGGCGGTCGAGAGCCCGCACCTCGCGAACATGACCCGCTACGAGCGCCTGTCCGATGGCAAGCAGTACGCCCGCTATCGCCACCCAATGAGCGGCCACATCTACGAGCGCGTCGAGCTCGGAAAGGTGCGCGTCGTCGATCTCGACGGCAACGAGAGCTTCTTCGACGACGACGGCAACCACCTCGACGGGCCGATCACCCAGGGCGACCCACACCTGTGCAAGTGGATCGGTGGCCCGACCCCTGACGGCGTGCTCGATGCGCCGCTCTCGACACCGGTACCACCCGACGGGATGGACTCGCCCGCCGAGATCCGTGCGTGGGTCGCCGACCAACGCCGCGACTCGATCCGCCAGCAGTTCGGCGACGCCATCGACCCCGAGCAGTTCAGCGACGCCGAGCTGCTCGATGCGATGTACTACTCGGTGTTCCCCAACTGGTCACCGTGGGGAGTGTTCAACGTCCTCTTCTACCGGTTCCGTCCGAACGGCAACAATCCTGACGAGTCGATCTTCGAGGTGATGATGTTCGTGCCGTGGAAGGACCAGGCGAACCGCCCGGCCCCGGCGTCGGTGACCCGCCTCGGCGTCACGGATGACTGGACGATGGCGCCGGAGCTCGGCGCGACCGCAAAGATCTTCCAGCAGGACTCGATCAACCTGCCACAGGTCCAGCGCGGACTGAAGGCGATGGGCCAGGACGAGGTCGTGTTCGCCAACTACAACGAGACCAAGATCCGCCACTTCTGGGAGCACATGTACCACTGGCTCGAGATCGGCCCGACCAACGTCAGCGAGACCCCGGTCGCCCTGCGGTCGCGCTGACGC
>JBGTCW010000498.1:0-1810 GCA_041748635.1 Ilumatobacteraceae bacterium
CAGAACACCCAGCGCTGCGCCGAGGGCGACGTAGCCGAGCCGCCGCCAGCGGTCGCTCCCGATCGTGAACCCGATCGTCGCGGCGACGGCGAGGATCATCGCTTGGTAGACCAGCTGTGGGTGGCCGGCGAGCAGGATCGCCGCAGTCGCCGCCCCGAGGCCCGCGACAGCGCGCCATTTCCGGTCGGAGTTCGCCACAGCGTGGATGGCGACGAGCAGGATCGGCATCCACGCCAGCACGAGGATCTGCTCGAACTGGACCGTCTTGGTCAGCGTCGACCCGGCTGCCATCGAGATCACTCCCGCCGAGGTGGCGCCGAGTGGCGACATCATGAGCCGGCGGGCCAGCACGAACATCCCGAACCCGAGCAGTAGGACGTGCGCGGTCACGATCACGCCCATCGCCCGGTTCGTTCCCATCACCATCGTCAGGAGCTGAGGCGGGTACAACGCGCCTGCGGACGGGTTGCCGAGGTGGGGCACGCCGCCGAAGATGAGGTCGTTCAGGATCGGGAGGTGCCACTGACGGAGGGCGCGCTCGGTGACCTCGAGGTTCGGCCCGGAGTAGGCGTAGGTGTCGAAGCCGACGACGTAGCGGCCGGGAAACCAGAACGAGCGGGTCAGCCAGAGCCCGATGGCAACGATGACGAGATGCGGGGTCGCCTCGCCCAGGCGGGCGCGTAGCGGCGTGTCGGTCGGGCGGGTATCGAGCGGCGTGTCGGTCAGGTCGGCGACGAGCGTCCCTGCTTGTCCTTCTTCGCTGCCTTCTGCGCCTGCTTCCACTCCCGCACCTTCCCGAGCGACTCCGGTCCGTCGATGTCGGCGACCGATCGGGGAACGTCGTCGCCGAACACGCCGGCCGCAGTCTGCCAGTCGGCGGGTTGCACGTTCATGCGTTTGGCGAGGATGGCGACGAAGATCTTCGACTTCTCGTCGCCGTAGCCGGGTAGTGCACGCAAGCGTCGATACAGCTCGTCGGCGTCGTCGACGCCCTTCCAGATGTTGGCGGCGTTGCCCTTGTAGTCGGCGACCAGGGCGGTGCAGACCTCGTGGATGCGCTTGCCCATCGAGCCGGGAAAGCGGTGGATCGCGGGCTTCTCGCAGCAGATCGAGACGAACTCCTCGACATCCATCGCGGCGATCTTCTTCGGATCGAGATGGCCGAGGCGCTGCTTCAGCGTCGCTGGGCCGGCGAACGCCCACTCCATCGGCACCTGCTGGTCGAGCAGCATGCCGATCAGGAGTGCGTTGGCGTTGGTGTTCAGCAGCTTGTCCGCCGCCGTGTCGCCCGTGATGTACAGCGTTCCAGCCATCCCGCCACGCTACCGAGGATTACATCAGGGGTCAGACCCGCGATGTAATCGGCCGATGACGACACCGCAGGCCCCGCTGTATTACATCGCGGGTCTGACCCCTGATGTAATCAGGCGAGGTAGGGGTCGATGGCGTCGGGGTCGATGTCGTAGCGGGCGAGGGCGTCGGCAACGACCGACGCGGCGACCTTGCCGTCGACCAGGAGGCCGTGGAGGACCGCGAGCACGACATGGCCGGTGTCGACCTCGAAGTGCCGGCGCAAGACTTCACGCGTGTCAGAGCGTCCCATGCCGTCGGTGCCGAGCGGCACGAACGTGCGATCGGCGACGAAACGCTGGATCTGCTCGGGCACGATCTTCATGAAGTCGGACACCGCCACGATCGGACCCTGCGAGTCGCCGAGGATCTGCGCCACGCGCGGGACGCGGGCTGTTTGCGAGGGGTGCAGGCGGTTCCACCGTTCAGCCGCCAACGCCTCCTCGCGCAGGGACTTGTA
>JBGTCW010000499.1:0-1775 GCA_041748635.1 Ilumatobacteraceae bacterium
GGCGGTGATCCAAATGGGATCGGTGTGCGAACCAACACCATGGCGGAACTGCTGCTCACCAACGAGGGAACGATCGGCGACGACGTCACGATCGAGCAGGTCTACGACCACGCCATGGTCGACGAGGACGGTCGCCTCCTCGTGTCGATGATCGACGTGCTCGCGCTCGTACGCATCGCCGGCGACGCCCAGATCGTCCTGGTCCATTTCGACAACGGTGCAAGCCGGGCGTTCCGGCTTCCCGAGATCGTCGACGGCACGGTGTTCCTGAAACTAGAGCAGTCCGGGTCGGCCGATCCCGATGTCACCGAATGGATTGCACGCCTGTGGTCCCCTCGGACGGGCTCATCGGCCCCGATCACGTCGGTCACTGCCATGTCGTTCGCAGCGTTCGTGGGTCAGCGGTGAGCGCACTCGCTGTTGTGTCGGTGCCACGCGATTGGGTACATCCCTGGCATCATGTGCCGATCGTTTCCCGTGGTCCTGATTCCGTGTCGTTGATGCAGCGCGTCCAGGCGGGCGACGAGGCCGCCTTCGCTGCTCTGTACGACGACCTCTCGGGCGTGGTGTTCGGCACCGTCAAGCGAATTCTGCGCGATCCCGCCATGTCGGAAGAGGTCACCCAGGAGGTCTTCGTCGAGTTCTGGCGCACCGCCGCCCGGTTCGATCCGGAGCGCGCCAGCGTGTCGACGTGGGTGGTCACGCTGGCCCGCCGCCGTGCCGTCGACCGTGTCCGGCGCGAGCAGTCCCAACGTGACCGCATCGAGCGCTCGGCTGGTCAGCGCAGCGACGACGTCGAGCTGACCGACGACACAGTCGTCTCGTCGATCGAGTCCGAGCGCGTGAGTCGAGCGGTTGCAGAATTGCCGGACGAGCAACGGGTGGTCATCGAGATGGCATTCATCGACGGTGACAGCCATGGAGTCATTGCCGAGCGCCTCGGGCTTCCGCTCGGCACCGTCAAGGGTCGGGTTCGCCTCGGATTGAAGCGGCTCGGTGGCAAACTGGGAGCTGCGACATGACCTCCGAACGCATCGATGAGTTGATCGCGTTGGCCGCTCTCGGCGAGCTGTCCAACGACGAGCACAACGAGCTCGACGCCGCTGCTCACGCCGATCCCGTGGTGGCCGCAGAACTCGACGAGGCGCTGGCAGCCGCGGCAGCGCTCCAGCGCCCGCAGGCCGAGCAACCTCCCACGTCACTGCGTAACTCGGTGCTCGCCGCGATCGCTGCGACGCCGCAGGAGCCAGCGGTGCCCTCGCAGCCCGCCGTAGTGCACGAGGCCGCCGAAGTCGGCGACGGTGTCGTGTCGCTCGAATCGCATCGTTCGCGCCGACGCTTCCGCCCGACACTCCTCGCTGCGGCTGCCGTTGCGCTGTTCGCCGTTGGTGGTGTGGTCGTCGTGTCCAACAACGCTGCTGCGCCCGATCCGATCGCGGCAGTGGTCGACGCACCTGATGCGGTGAGCCGAACGTTCTCGGGTCAGCTCGACGTGCTGACGGTGACCTACTCGGCGGCCGAGGGTGCTCTCGTCGTCGAAGGCGACGGTGTGCCCGTTCTCGACGAGACCGAGACCTATCAGCTGTGGCTGGTCGGCGACGGCTTCGCAACCTCGGTCGGCGTCTTCCGACCCGATGCCGATGGCAACCTGGCCGAGCGATTCTCCGACATCGATCCCACCGGTTTCGTGCTCGGCGTCACCGAGGAGCCCGCTGGCGGCAGCGAGTCGCCGAGTCTGCCGATCCTCGCCTCGGCCTGACGCACCCCGGCCAACT
>JBGTCW010000500.1:0-1606 GCA_041748635.1 Ilumatobacteraceae bacterium
GCACGGTCGCGGCGGTGATGTCGGTGGGCCGGAGGTGGTCGGGGAGTGCGCCGGCGAGCGCTCGCAGCGAGCGCAAGCCGAAGGCGCCGAGCTGACCTGACCTCCACTGCACCATGGCGTCGCTTCGTTCGATGTCGCGCAGCGCCGGCATCCAGTGGTCCTCCAGGTTCCGGCGAGTCAGACGAACGGTCCTGATCGCCTCGGCCGCCGCCGGATCCGGCGACGACAAACCGGCGAGCCCATCGATCGCCTCCAGGGTGCGGCGCGAGAGGTGCATCACGCGGGTCGGTTCGTACCCAACGTCCATCTCAACCGGCGAGACCGATCTGCGAGCGAGCGACGGCGTCGAGTTCGTCGGCCTGCTGCTCGAACCGGTAGGCGTGCGACCGCAGATCATCTGCGGCCGCGTGCAACTGGTGCTGGTTCGCCGCCAGCGTCGATCGGCACAGGTCCGAACGCGGGCCGCGCCACGTGTCGACGTCGCCATGGTGGTCGAGTCGCATGACGGGCGATGCCTCGATCGCCTCGGCCAGCTCACGCAGGTGCCGGGCACGCTGTCGAAGACGGTTCGCTGTCGCTGTCGGGTTCATCACCCGGAAGTGGGCGGTGGGGGAGCGAAAGCGGAACGTCAGAGTTCGTCGAGTCGAACCGTGCGGTCGGCGATCGTGGCGGCCTCGTCGGTGTCGTGAGTGACGATGAGCGTCGTGACATGCGTGTCGTGGAGGATCGTACGGAGCTCGACGGCGAGTCGATCGTGGAGGTCGCGATCGAGGCCCGTGAGCGGTTCGTCGAGCAACACCACGGCGGGCTCGGCGGCCAGTGTCCTCGCCAACGCCACACGCTTCGCCTCGCCGCCCGACAGCTCCGTTGCCCGACGATCCTCGAATCCCCCGAGACCCACGCTGTGCAGCCATCGAGCCGCTCGCTCGTTGCGCTCCGATCGAGCGATCCCGGCCATCTTGGGTCCGAACGCCACGTTGTCGAGCACCGACAGGTGCGGGAACAACTGGTTGTCCTGGAACACCATCCCGACCCCGCGTCGATGCGTCGGTCGCTCGGTCACGTCGACGCCGTGGACCAACACCTGGCCGTCGTCGGGTCGGAGGATCCCGGCGATCACTCGCAGCAGCGTGCTCTTGCCGCTCCCCGATGGCCCGAGCAGCGCCACGACCTCGCCCGATCGCACTGAGACCGACACGCCGTCGAGCACCACGACACGACCAGTCGGATCGCGGTCCCCGGAGACCTGGGCGCGGGGGACCGCGAACGACACGGAGATCTCCCGGACGTCGAGGCCGGGGTGATCGGTCGGTCCGCCCACGGTTGCGCCGCTCATCGTTCGGATACCGACGACTGGATGCGTTCCACGATCACCACGAGTGCCACCGTCGTCGCCGCGAGCAGAGTGGCGAGCACGAAACCCTGCGCCTGGAGGACCGATCCGGTCCGGCTCAGCAACTGTTCGATCGCGATCGGCATGGTCTCGCCACCCGAACGCGAGAGGAAGCTGGTGGCTCCGAACTCACCGAGCGAGATGGCGCAGGCCAGCGCGGCGCCGACCACGAGCGGGCGCCACAGGAACGGCACGACCGTGGCCCGCCAAGCG
>JBGTCW010000501.1:0-3027 GCA_041748635.1 Ilumatobacteraceae bacterium
GCTCGAGCGTGGCGACGCCGACCTCGTGATCGGCGAACGCATCGCGCAGCGCGGCGCCTGGCCGTTCCATGCCCGACTGGCGAACCGGGTGGTGGCGATGGAGGTGCGGCGCCGGACGAACCTGACGATTCGCGACCTCGGCCCGATGCGTGTCGCCAGGCGAGCCGAGCTCCTCGATCTGCACCTCGCCGACCGACGATCGGGCTGGCCGCTGGAGATGGTGCTGCGGGCTGCTCACGCCGGATGGCGCGTCGTCGGTCTGCCGGTCGCGTACCACGAACGCGCCGGTCGTTCGAAGGTCACCGGCACGGTGCGTGGGACGATCCGAGCGGTACAGGACATGGGCGGCCTGCTGCGCGACGACCCCCGCACGTATTGGTGATCGATGCACCTGACCATCATCGCAAAGCAGCCGATCGCCGGATCGGTGAAGACCCGCCTGTGTCCGCCGTGCACTCCTGCGCAGGCCGCCGACATCGCCGCCGCTGCGCTCGCCGACACCCTCGACGCCGTCGACGCGCTCGTGCAACGCACCGACACTCGGGTCGAGCCGGCGTTGCTGTTCGACGGCAACCCCGATGGGTGGGCCCGTCCCGGCTACCGCATCGTCGAGCAGTGCAACGGCGGGCTCGGCGATCGCCTTGCCCACGGGTTCGACGTGCTCGGACCCGGCATCATCGTCGGGATGGAGTCGTCCACGGCCATCGTCGGCCTGCTGCGCGGGTTGGCGGCGTTGCGACAGGGCACCGACGTACTCGGACTGGCCGTCGACGGCGGGTATTGGGCGATCGGGCTGACGGGCGCTGACCCGGCCGTCTTTGCCGGCGTCCCGATGAGCACGTCGCGTACCGGCATCGCCCAGCTGAAGCAGATGCACCGGCTCGGACGTCCCGTGCATCTGATGGCGCTCAGCCACGACCTCGACACCATCGCCGACGTCCGGATCGCCGCACGCGAACAGCCGCACACCAGACTCGGTTCGATGGCGGCCGAACTCGTCGCCTCGCTCTGATCTCCCGATGGGGCCGACCGGCCCCGGTGTCGTCATGCTCAACGGATGCCGAGCCGGGCATCGGTGCCCGGGGGGAGCCCCGAGAGCAGACCCAACAGCGTCTCGGCCGGTTGCCGCAGTGGCAGCACCGTTCGGCTCAGCAAGAGATCGGTGTCGAGCCGACCGCCGCGGACGGTCGGGCCGAAGCTGCCCCAGAACGCTCCGTCGGCGGTGATGGTCAACTCGCTCGGGATGTCGGTGGGACGCGCGGTCACCCCGAGCGACAGTTCGTCCGCTCGGCCCCGTCGAACGACCGGGCGCACCAGGTGATCGTCCGCAGCGACACCGAGCGACGCAACGAGTTCCTTCAGCGGATCGAGCCGCGGGTCGTCGAGCGGACCCGTCGTGGTCGTGGCGATCCGGACGCGGACGCCGCGGGCGATCAGGCGGGGGACCGCCTCGACCACCTTGTCGAAATTGTCGGGACCGCGAGCCATGTCGTTGACGTCGGGAAGATGCGAATCGAGTGAGATCTGCAACGCAACGTCGTGGCCGGCGAGCTTGGCGGCACGTTCGATGCGATCACCGACGAACAGCGTGCCGTTGGTCAGCAACACCACCGGGAGCTGCGCAGCCATCTCGATGACCGTGTCGGCCAGCCAGGGAAGCAGGAACGGTTCGCCCCCGGTGACACCGAGGCCGGTGAACCCGAGTTCGCGCGCCTCGCTCGCGACCGTCGTCATCAACTCCGGAGTGACCTCTCGGCGCTCGCTGCGCGGTGAGCTCTGGGTCAGGCAGTACGAACAGGCGAGGTTGCAGTGGTAGTTCGTGTAGATCCAGACACGGCCGGGAAGCAGCCCCGACTCGATCGCCGCCGCGATCGTGTCCACTGGTGGTGCGGTGACGTCACTCACGCCAGGCCCTCCCGCTCGAGTCGTTCGTAGGTCGGTGCCGACGTCGGGAGTTGGAACCCGGTGGCGAAGCGGTTGAGGAACAGCGTGGCACCGATCGTGACGCTCAACTCGACGAGCAGATGATCGGCGAACGAGGCGCGGGCATCGTCCCACACCTCGTCGGGGACGGGGCCGGTCGAGCCTCCCATCGCATCGATCCACCGAATCAGGCGAACGTCGGCCTCGTCAGTGAATGCGTCCTCGATCGCGATCTCGCCGCGTAGCGCCCTGACCTCATCGGTTGACAACCCGACGTCGAGTGCCACCGTGCTGTGCGCACAGATGCAGTACTGACAGCCTTGCAACGCCGAGGTGCGCAGGATGGCGAACTCCTTGTGACGCGTCGACACCGCACCGCTGCCGAGCGCAGCCCCCACGAAGCCCAGGGTCGGGCCGAGCAGCTCGGGCACGTTGGCCAGGGCCGCAACGATCGGGCCGGGGTCACCGCCTTCGAAGAACGAGGCTGCTGAGATCGGTGCGGTACTGGCATCGAGCAGATCGAGTCGCGACATCCCGCGCAGTCTTCCAGACCGCCGCGCATCTTGCCTCCGTCTCCCCGAACTTTCGCGAACGTTCACCGCGCGCTGCGCGTCGACGGGCTCTACGTTGGTGATCGTGAGCGACGCCGAGCACTGGGAAACGGTCTGGACGGAGCACGCCCGCTCCGAGGTGAGTTGGTACCAGCAGACGCCTGAACCCTGAGCGACGACCGTGCGCCGCGTGTCGGCGCCTGGGGACACCGTGCTGATCGTGGGCGCCGGGTCGAGCACGCTCGTCGATGCACTGGTGCCCGAACGCCAGGTGATCGCCGTCGACATCTCGCTCGCTGCGATCGAGTCGCTGCGTGCGCGCCTCGGCGACCGGCCCGAGATCGAGTACCTCGTCAGCGACGTGCTCGATCTGCAACTCGAGTCTCCCGTCGACGTGTGGCACGACCGGGCGACTTTTCACTTCCTCGTCGACGACGCAGATCAGCGCACCTACGCCCGCCGGGCAGCAGACGCGGTTCGCCCAGGCGGCCACCTCGTGCTTGCAACGTTTGCGCCGAGCGGGCCGACGTCGTGCAGCGGCCTTCCCGTTCGT
>JBGTCW010000502.1:0-2146 GCA_041748635.1 Ilumatobacteraceae bacterium
TCGCGCCGGGAGCGATCGCGGCGAACATGGCGAGGGCCATCGCCGTGGCGACGACGCGCGCCACGAGCGGCGCGAACCGACTCGACGTTGGTGTCATCGCGTCACCGGTGGCAAGGTGGGAGGGAGTGTGCTCGGACGTCACGATCGGACAGTGCTCCTGGTCTCGGGGGTCATGGGGGCGTCGCACACGTCGGATCCCTCGTGAGAGTGATCGGTGCGTCTCGGTGGCAACTTGGGGATCGCAACCAAATCGACCCGCGATCGAAAGAAGATCGACATGAGACGGCAACTCTATGTCCACAGCCGCAGCGCATTGTCATCAAAGTGAAACAACTGCTAACGTCGGTCCTATGACCGGCAGACAGCCGGACCGTCGACGAGATCCAAACACACCGGTCAAGCTCGAGGGCATCCGGGCCGACAACCTCTCACGCCGACACTCCGAACGCCGACACTCTGAACCGCGCCGCCTCGGTCGGGCGGTTCCCGAAAGGACCACGATGAACACCACGAGCCTGTTCATGACGCGGCGGTCCCGCAGCGTCGGCGTCCTCGTCAGCACCGCCGTGGTGGCAGCGCTGGTGGTCACGGGGTTCACGGTGGCTGCCGTCACGGCTGCACCGCCGACTCCTGAGGCGGCGCCGCGTCAGGATGCCGGGGTCACGACGTTCGTGGAGGCGTTCTCCGATGGTGAGGGGTGGCGCGACCGGTTCGACACGCACGTCCACTTCCGTCGCGACCACGACCGGCCACCGATCCCGGTCGAGACGACGCCATGGCGCGCCGACCACGACCACAACTGCGGCCCGGCCGACTCCGTACGCACGGGAAGCGCCGCTGACCGGAGCTCGTTCTTCTACGCGTGCCGGGACCACATGATGACGTCGATGGGTGACATCGACGGCTACACCACCTTGGCGTTCGCTCCGAAGCAGACCTTCCCCACGGTGTCGAGGGTGTGCTGGGACCAGAACGTCACCGACCTCGGTGGCCGCCAGTGGACCGAAGTCGTCGTCACCCCGGCGAATCTGATCCCCGGCAGCGAGATCGCCCACGTCAACCCCGACTTCGAAGGTGTCGACGACACCGCCACCCACCACGGCAACGGAACCGTCGGCATCAAGATCATGCAACGGTACGACGGGTTCCGGGCGTACGTGTCAAGACAGAACGTGGCGACCCAGCACAACCCCGGGTTCGATCCCGAAGGCTGGGCATCGAGGGCCATCCGCCGTCAACACTGCCTCACCGACAACCAGAACGGCACCATCACCATGTCGGTCGACCGAGGCAGCTCCACGTGGACAGACACCTTCGCCGGGTCGTTCCCCGACAACGCTCGGGTCGTGTTCGAGGACCACAACTACACGCCCGACAAAGACGGCGAAGCGTGCCGCAACTCCGGAGGCGCCACCGGGTGCCGCTACACGTGGCACTGGGACAACATCATCATCAACACCAGCGGGACGAACGGCCCGCTTCCCGTCGCACCGCCACCGTCACCGCCGGCCGCTGCCGACGGCGGCCCTCGCCTGTTGGACACGCGACCGGGTGCGTCGACATCGGATGGTCGGATGTCGGGTGCTGGTGGTCGTGGACCCGGTTCGGTGTTGCGGTTGCCGGTGACCGGTCGGGCAGGTGTCCCGTCGGGCGTGTCCGCCGTCGCGTTGAACGTGACGTCGGCGGGTGCGTCGGGGACGGGGTATGCGACGGCGTGGGCGTGTGACGATCCACAACCGAATGCGTCCAGTCTGAACTTCGTGGCCGGGGTACCGGTGGCGAACGCAGTGATCGTGGACGTCGGTTCGTCGGGCGAGGTGTGCCTGTTCGTGGGTGACGCCTCGACACACCTGATCGCCGATGTCAGCGGCTGGTTCACCGGCGGCGACTACGAGTCGCGGACGCCCGCACGCCTGTTGGACACGCGACCGGGTGCGTCGACATCGGATGGTCGGATGTCGGGTGCTGGTGGTCGTGGACCCGGTTCGGTGTTGCGGTTGCCGGTAACCGGTCGGGCAGGTGTCCCGTCGGGCGTGTCCGCCGTCGCGTTGAACGTGACGTCGGCGGGTGCGTCGGGGACGGGGTATGCGACGGCGTGGGCGTGTGACGATCCACAACCGAATGCGTCCAGTCTGAACTTCGTGGC
>JBGTCW010000503.1:0-2228 GCA_041748635.1 Ilumatobacteraceae bacterium
CGCGCGGAACTGGATCTCGTAGCGGGCCTGCTCTGCGGCGAGGCGTTCCGTCGAACCGAGGAGATCGTCGATCGACACCGTGGCGTCGGTGCCGCTGTTCCGTCGGCTGAGGTTGTCGATGTCGCTGCTCAACTCGGTGAGGGGGGTGGCGTGTTCCAGCGACACGCTCGTGACCCGATCGTCGATCGACGTCGTCTGGCGTGACAGCTCGTCGAGTCGTGTTCGGAGATCGTCGATGAGTTCGCCGACCTCGTCGCCCGTCGCCGAGTCCGGTGCGGGAGGCGGAGGAGGAGGCGGAGGAGGAGCGGTAGCGGGGGGAGGAGGAGGGGGTGTGGGTGCGGCGGCGAACGAACGGATCCGTTCGTTGATCGTGTCGACGTTCAGGTCGAGCCCGGCAAACCGTCGATCGAGCAGTTCATTCGTGTCGGCGATGCCCGCGACGAGCTCGTGGAGTGCGGCTCGGTCGTTCTGCAGATCCTGGATCTGTGCCTCGATCGCCGCCTGCGCGATGCGCAGCTGCTCAGCCTCGGCGGCCACGTTCTGTTGCTGCTGTTTCCTCTTCTTGAACAACCGGTGGTCCTCGTTCGTCTGGGCGTCACCGAACCGTACCTGACTACGGTGAGGCGACGATGGCTCCTTCAGTTCCGCACCAGATCCACCTCGCCGAGTCCGAGATGCCGACGCAGTGGTACAACCTCGTCGCCGATCTGCCCGCACCGCCGCCCCCGGCGCTGCATCCCGGCACGCATCAGCCGGCAGGCCCCGACGACTTCGCGCCGCTGTTCCCGATGGCGCTGATCGAGCAGGAGGTGAGCGCCGAGCGCTACATCGACATCCCGGGTGGCGTGCTCGACGTGTATCGCCTGTGGCGTCCGAGCCCGTTGTTCCGGGCGCATCGCCTCGAGGAGCTGCTCGGCACCCCGGCACGCATCTACTACAAGTACGAAGGCGTCAGCCCGGCCGGGTCGCACAAGCCGAACACCGCCGTGCCGCAGGCGTACTACAACCACCAGGAAGGCATCACGAAGCTGACGACCGAGACCGGCGCCGGGCAGTGGGGTTCCGCGCTGGCGTTCGCGACCGCGCAGTACGGGATGGAGTGCGAGATCTGGCAGGTCGCCGCGTCGTACCGGCAGAAGCCGTACCGCAAGACGATGATGGAAGTGTGGGGCGCGACATTGCACTCCAGTCCGTCGGAGCTCACCGAGTTCGGCCGTTCGCTGCTCGCCGAGGATCCCGATCATCCGGGTTCGCTCGGTATCGCCATCTCCGAGGCCGTCGCGATGTGCGTCGCCGATCCGAATGCCCGCTACGCCCTGGGCTCGGTGCTCAATCACGTGCTGTTGCACCAGACGATCATCGGCGAGGAGGCGTTGCTGCAGTTGGCGAAGGTCGACGAGGTGCCCGACGTGCTCGTCGGATGCACCGGCGGCGGTTCGAACTTCGGCGGGCTGGCGTTTCCGTTCCTGCGCGAGAAGCTTGCGGGGAAGATGAACCCGACGATCCGCTGCGTCGAGCCGGCGGCGTGTCCGACGCTCACCAAGGGCGAGTACCGCTACGACTTCGGCGACACCGCCGGTATGACGCCGCTGATGAAGATGCACACGCTCGGGCACACGTTCATCCCCGAGCCGATCCACGCTGGCGGGCTGCGCTACCACGGCATGAGCCCGCTCGTGTCGCACGTGTACGAGCTCGGTCTCGTCGAAGCGATCGCAATCCCCCAGCGCGAGTGCTTCGCTGGTGCGCTGCAGTTCGCACGGACCGAGGGGATCATCCCCGCCCCCGAGCCGACGCACGCGATCGCCGCCGCGATCCGTGAGGCGCTGGCCTGCAAGGAGTCGGGCGAGGAGAAGGTGATCCTCACCGCACTGTGCGGCCACGGTCACCTCGACCTGGCGAGCTACGAGAAGTATCTCTCGGGTGAGATGGTCGACTACGACCTGCCCGACTCGGTGATCGCGGACGCCATGGCCTCCGTCCCCGTCGTCGCCTGACCCCAAGTCCCTCTTCGTTCACGTTGCACTCCGGACGGGGCGGGTCGTCCAGACTGCAACGTGAACGTGGGGGCGAGCGTGGGGATCAGGCGTCAAAGGGTGAGTTCGTACACGTCCGGATCGGTGGGCGACGGCTGGAAGCCGACGCGGGCGAGGTACTTGCGGTGCGTGTCGGTGGTGCCGGCACTCCGGAGCCGATCGATCCCGTCGGCACGGAACACCTCTGCGCCG
>JBGTCW010000504.1:0-1562 GCA_041748635.1 Ilumatobacteraceae bacterium
GCGATGCGCCGCGGCTTCGAGGTGTTGGCGGGCTGGAGTTCGGTCGACCGCCTTGATCGGGTCGACGTCCCGGTGCTGCTGTTGGCCGGACGCCACGACGCGTTCTGCGCCTGGCCGCAGTCCGAGCGCATCGCCCGCCGCCTGCCCGACGCCGAGACGGTGATCTTCGAGCACAGCAGTCACGTCCCCTGGCTCGATGAACCCGACGACTTCTTCAAGGCGGTTGGCGACTGGCTGCACCGTCGATCGCTCGCCTGAGCCGCCGGTCGAGGACCGCCAGGACGGTTCACATATCGAACGGGTTGACGAGGGCGACGCCGGTGAGTGCTTCGCCCTCGACCCTGCGCGGCGGTGTCGACGCGCAGCATCCGCTCAGCCGTAGGGGAAGATCGCCTCGACGCGGGGATCCGCCGAACTCCAAAAGACCTTGTACGGATGACGCCCGGGAACGGCCAGGCGGAACACGATGCCCTGTTCCGTTCGCACCGCTGCCGACATGGACTGAGCGCGGGACGGGTCGGTGAAGATCAACTCGCACACGGTGAGGATGTCGTTGTAGAGCGACACGTCCGCGGCCTCGATCTCGTCGAGCTGTTGGTCGGCGACTTGGGAATACGCGCCGTCTCCGGGTTCGCTGCTGCTCACTCGACTCGGTTGCGCTGCTTGCGGACGGTCGGTGAGGCTTCGGCCCTGGCGAGGAGTTCACGCAGAGCGGGGGTCTGGTCGTACTCGTGCTGTGCTTCGGTGACCACTCGTGCCGGCAGCAGCAGGATGCTTCCATCAGAGTTCTCCTGAACGACAAACCGCTGGCGCGGATGCCCGGGGAGTACGACGCGGCTTCGGTCGTCCGTCTCGATCAGTGTCATCCCATACCTCCGCCGTGAGCGTATCCCTCGATCCCATAATGGGCAAGTGGGAGACTGCTTGCGAGGTGATCGCTGGCCCTACAGATTCACTCGCCGGCGACGACCGTGAGGGCGACGGAACACATCGAGCCGTCGGCAAGACCTTCAGCGGTTCGTACCTGCTTCTTCAGCGGCAACACGTAGGTCCCGCGTTTGGTGTCGGGGAAGACCGACGTCCGCCACGTGGTCGAACCGATCGTCACCTCGACGCGCAGCGAACCGAACCCTGCCTCGAGATGGCCGAAGCGCTCGTCGACGTCGTCGGCCACCGCCTCCGGCAGACTCACGAAGAACCACGCGGCCGAACCCTGGTGTTCCCACACCTCTGCCTCGAACCGGTACGGATCGACGTCCATCGGCGGGACCGTAGTGCTGCAGGGACGACGAGTGCTCGTCCACTCCCGCGGCGCCGATGGCCGCTGCGTCACACGCCTGTTCGCGCTCAGCGGAACGGGAGGCGGCGTAGGCGTCGAGCACCGCTTCAGGGGTCGAGGAGCTCGGTGGGGTAGGTGACTGCGATCTCGACGATGTCCGTGGTGAAGTCGGCGGCGTTGTTGGTGATGAATCGGTCGGCGCCTGCCGCGACTGCAGTGGCCAGGTGCACGGCGTCGGCGGCACGGAGCCCGCACGACGCCCCCAACACCGCGGCCAGGTCGG
>JBGTCW010000505.1:0-6771 GCA_041748635.1 Ilumatobacteraceae bacterium
TGATCGGCGAAGACCTGCAGTGCCTTGAGGTTGTCGGCATCGAACGGGCGGACTTCGTCGCGGCCGATGATGAGGTTCCCGATCCATGCGCGCTCATTGAAGAGGGCGACCGTCGCCCAGCTCCGCACGAAGGGAAAGCGAGCTGCCAGTTCGGGGGCGAGGTCGTGGAAGTCGTCGACGGCGACGATCTCGCCCGTCTTCGCTGCGGTCGTGTTGACGTTGCCATCGTCGACGACGAACTCCATGCCTACGAACTCATCGGCACCGAGGCCGCTCGTGACCGCTTCGAATCGGAGTATGTCGCCGTCTCTGAGCATGACGTTGCCGAAGGAGGCGTCGCACAACGCTGTCGCTCGCTCCACGATGCCGTCGAGCACGGTGTTCAGCTCGCCGGGGTTGGCGCTGATGAGTCGTAGCGCTTCGCTGGTTGCGGTCTGGAGTTGCAACGATTCCGAGAGATCGCTGTTGCGCTCCTGGATCTCGCGCAAGAGACGGGCGTTGTCGACCGCGATCGCTGCCTGGTTGGCGAACGCCTGCAGCAGGGCAACCTCGGCGTCGGAGTAGCCACCGGGTTCCACGTTCGAGATGTTCAGGACGCCGACTACCTCGGCGGTACGCAGCAACGGGAGCGACAGGGTGCTGCGTCTGCCCCACCCCCTCATGGTGGTGTCTCTGAACAGGTTCGGCGCCACCTCGTCCCAATCTCGGATGTGCACAGGTCGACCCGTTCGGCACGCTTCGGCCATCGGAGTGTCGTCGGCGATCGACCAGGCGCGCCCGATCAGGAATTCGCGAGCCTCCGATTCGTCTTCGAAAATCGCAAGCTGCACGTCGCCCTCGCCGGCCACACCGACAAGTGCTTCGCCCTCGCTGACGAAGAGGCCGACGTTCGAGCCATCGCACAGCTTGCGAGCATGTCTGGCGACGGCGTCATAGACGGGCCGGAGATCGTCACGCGCGGTGCTGACGGCGTCGAGTACGTCGGTCATCGCAGTCTGGCGTTCGAGCGCTGCGTCGAGGTCGTTGAACAGCTGCGCGTTTCCGATCGCGAGTGACGCCTGAGCGCCGAACGACGCCAAGCGTGACAGCTCGTGTTCGCTGAAGGGTCGAACTTCGTGGCGGTACATGTGGAGATGGCCCGCCATTTCGGTTCCACGAGTGAGCGGGGTGGCGGCATAGCTACGGACGTCGCCGGTGTGGGCCAACTCGTCCAGGAAGTCGCCGTGACCCCTCACCAGTTCGGCGAAGTCGTCGGTGTGGATGGTGCCGTCGTCCCGGATCGAGATCAACGTTCGCAGCGCTGCTGTGGCACCCGCTGGGGATGAAGTGCCGATGTACGGCTCCATCGCAGGTCCGTACGATGCGACGTAGCGAATGGCGCCCCCGGCTTCGGTCAAGGTGATCGAACCCGCCTCGCCGCCCGTGAGTTCGGCCGCTTTGGTCAAGATGCCCTGCAACACCGCGTCGCGTTCGCCCGGATACTCGCCGATGAGGCGCAGCACCTCGGCGGTGGCAGTTTGGAGTTCGAGCGCATCAGCGAGTTCGGCATTGCGTTGCCCGATGTCGGCGACGAGTCGGGCAGTGGTGATCGCATTGCCGGCCTGGGTTGCGAATGCTTCGAGCAGCTCGACCTCGTCGGCCGTGAAGGGGTCGACAACCCGCTTGATGGCCATGACTCCGACCGGCGGCCCTTCGGAGGTCAGTGGCGCGTAGATCGCTGATCGGATGCCCGACTCTCGTCCTCGCTCCCTCGAGTAGGCGAACGTTGGGTCTGATTCCGTGGACAGATCGTCGAAGGCGTAGGTCACCCGATCCCGCAAGACCTTCGTGATGGCGGACGCATCGTCGTAGTTGTCGTGTCGTACGACCGATTGCTGCGACGCGACATCGTGCACGTAGTAGCCGACGCGTGCGTTGTCATCATCCCCGACGAACACCCCGCCGACGTCGGCGCCAGTGAGTTCGGTGATCTGTCGACCGATCTCGTGGAGCAGCGTCGCGAGGTCACTTCCGGCGGCGACCGCCCGCAGCACGCCGGCGAGCGCTCCCTCTCGTCGAAGCGATGCTCTGAGTTTCGCTTCGACGTCGTCGGCCACTTTCCCCCTATCGCCCCGGTGGGTGACTGTAGACGAGCGGCTCCTGGTCGGCGGATGCCCGCGGCAGCGTTCAGTCCCGGTCGTCCGTCACAGCCTCCAGCACGATCTGCGCCCGTAGCGTCCCGCCTTCCGGACGATTGGGGCACTGATCGGGGTGCTGCGATCAGCGCTGACCCCGTCGCTGCCGTCGGCTGGCACGGTTGCCGAAGCGGATCGGGCCGGGAAGCTCGAAGTGGGGCATCGACTGCTGGTGACAGTCGCAGAACCAGTCCGACGGCGGCACGATCTGGAGGAACGACCCCGGCGCAGGGGTGCGCTCGTAGAAGTTCAACCAGGTTCCGAACCAGTCGCCGGCGAGATGGTTGGGGTGCACCCCCACGAGGGTGACGCCCTCGTGTTCGAGGAAGGCGTGGTCGACACTGCCCGTTTGCACGATCGGGTCGACGATCTTGCGGATCACCGTGTCCTGCATTTCGAGTTCGAGGCCGGTGACCATCAGTTCTGGATGCCCGTAACTCTCGAGCAAGCCGATCGTGTACGACCACGGATTGGTGTCGGTGATCTGATTCAGTTGCCACCCGTAGGTGCGGATCGTGAGATCGAGGGAGAGCATCGACTGCTCGAAGGAGTAACCGTCGCACTGTAGGCACATGCCAACAGCATGACGATGGGGTGTCGCAGGGATGATGGCCCGCGGTTGGAGAGTGGGTGTGCGGTCGTCGAACGTCGCGTCAGGCGTTGGCGACTCGGCGGCGCTGGCTGATCGAAGAGCGCAACTCGGTCGCCGTGAGCACGACGAAGAACTGGGCGACGGCGATACCGGCCATCGTGGCCGACGCCGCGGTGTCGGCGTGATAGCTGATGGCGAGACCGAGCACGACGGACAGCCACCCGAAGCCGACGGCGACGATCATGGCGACCGGGATGCGTCGCACGAGGAGTACGGCGGTTGCCGGTGGGGCGACCATCAGGCCGAACACCAACAGTGTGCCGACCACCCGGAAACTGGCGACCACCGCGAGCGCGAGCAGCGACAGCATCACGGCGTGCGCCAGGCCCGGCCGGAGGCCCAGCGTCTCGGCCTTGTCGCGGTTGACCGACAGTGCGAGGAACGCCCGGTGGCCGAGCAGCAACCCGACGATGGTGACGGCGAGAGCTGCGAGCCCGAGTCGGATCTCGCCGTCACGCACGCCGAGCACGTCGCCGAACAGGAACCCGGTCAGATCGCCGGCGAACGAGTCGGCGCGGCTGATGATCACCACTCCGAGTGCGAGCATGCCGACGAAGAGCAATCCGATCCCGGTGTCGTCCCCGAGTTTCGTGGTGCGGTGGACGAGGTTGATGCCGAAGACCATCACGATCGCGCTGGCCATGGCACCCAGCGTGAGATCGAACCCCCAGATCACGGCGAGCGCGATCCCGGGGAGCACGCCGTGCGCCATGGCGTCGCCGAAGAAGGCGAGACCGCGCACGACCACCCAGGTGCCGATCAGCGACGTGGTCGTGGCAGCGATCAGGCCGCCGACGAGCGCTCGTCGCGTGATGTCGGACGCGAATGCGTCAGCGAAGAAGTTCCACACAGGACATGAGTGTGCCAGCCCGCTCAGGCGGGCGTGAGCGCATCGGCGATGAGCGTGGCGTTCGTCGTCATCATCTCGATGTAACTCTCTGCGCCGGACTCGGGCTCGCCGAGGCTTTCGCTGAAGAGCACCACGACGGCAACGTCGTTGCCGGCCGAGTCGGCGATGGCATCGGCGAGGCGGGTCGATCCGCTGGTGTCGGCGAAGATTGCGGGGATCTGCTCCTGCTCGATCAGTGCGACGAGTGCTTCGACCTCGGCAGTCGAGGGTTCGGCGCCGGTGGTGAGCGAGGGGATGACTGCACCCACGACTGCGAAGTCGAAGCGGTCGGCGAAGTAGCCGAACACCTCGTGGTTCGTGACGAGCACGCGGTTGTCGTCCGGCACGGTCGAGAGCGTCGCCTCCATCTCGGCGTCGAGCGCGAGGAGCTCATCGACGTAGGCCTGCACCTGTGCCTCGACGGCGTCGGGATCGATGCCCTCGAGGCCGGCGAGCTCGACGGCGAAGGCTTCGAGAGCGCTGGCCATGCGCGCCGGGTCGGTCCAGATGTGCGGGTCCCCGCCGCTGTGGTCCTCGTGGGACGTCTCTTCGTCGGCGTGCTCGTCCTCGGCGTGCTCCTCGTCGAGTTCGAGAAGTTCGATCTGATCGGCGAAAGCGAAGACCGGCGTGCCGCCCGACTCGACCTGCTCGATGATGTCGGTCATTCCTTCTTCGAACCCGGCACCGTTCACGACGAGGAGATCGGCGTTCTCCATCGTTTCGGCGTCTCTGGCTGACGGGGCGAAGTCGTGCGGGTCGGCGCCGATCCCCATGACCACCCGGACCTCGGCAAGATCGCCGACGGTCTCGGTGACGATGTCGCCCAGGATGTTCGTGGTGACCACGATCGTGGGGAGCTCGGCGTCGGGAGCGTCGGTCGTCTCACCGGCGGAGTCGTCGGAGCCACAGGCGACAGCGAGTACCCCCAGCGAACAGACAGCGGCCACTCGACTTAGAGTGAGAATCTTTCTCATACGGTTACGCTACGAGTATCGATTCGACGTTGACAACTCCTCCGGCGACGAACGGCCACACCGACGACACGATCACGCTGCGCGACGTCACGGTCGACCGCGGACACACCACCGTCCTCGCCATCGACTCGCTCGCGATTCCCCGCGGCGTCACGGTGGTGATCGGGCCCAACGGTTCGGGGAAGTCAACACTGCTCCATGCGATCGCTGGACTGCTCCCCGTCGGCAAGGGCAACGTGACCATCGCCGGACAGCCGGCGAACCGCATGCGCCGTGACATTGCCTACGTCCTGCAGGCTCAGCACGCGTCCGAGCACCTGTTGGTCACCGCCGACGAGGTCGTCGGTCTGGCCCGGTCTGCGACGCTGGGGCCGTTCCGTCCGATGCGACGGAGTGATCGAGCGGCAATCACGCACGCAACCGATCGCCTCGAGGTGACCGACCTGGGACGCCGTCATCTGGCCGAGATGTCCGGTGGTCAGCGCCAGCGGGTGTTCGTCGCGCAGGGGTTGGCGCAGGAGGGCGACGTGCTTCTGCTCGACGAGCCGATGGCCGGGCTCGACATGGTGTCAGCCGACCGGATCCGCGCAGTGATCGACGAGGAGCGGGCGGCCGGTCGGTTCGTGCTCGTCGCCACCCACGAACTCGACGATGCCCGACGTGCGGACTTCGTCGTGCTGCTCAAGGGTCGCGTCGTCGCGGCGGGACCGCCGGATGAAGCGCTGCGCCCCGAGTGTCTCCGCGAGGCATACGGCGCCCGGGTGCTCGATCTCGGTGGGCGCACGGTGGCCGTCGACGACGGAGTCCACCACGAAGATCACGAACACCTGCACCACGATCACCCCTGACGCAGGGACCCGGGGTCACCGGGCGCAGCGTCAGGCGGCGCAGCGTTCGCAGCGGCCGTACACGTCGATGACGTGATGGCGCGGCACGAAGCCCTGCGCCTCGGCCACGCTGTCGAAGGCCTTGTCGAGGCTTCGTTCGGTCGCCGCGGAGAACGTGACGTCGAGCACGAGTCCACACGACTCGCAGATGAGGTGGTGGTGGTGCTCGGTGAGCGCCTCGGCGAGCTCGTAGTGGGCGTGGTCGCCACGATGGACGAGACGGCGCACGACACCGGCGTCCTCCATCAGCGAGAGGTTCCGATACGCCGAGCTCTGAGCGAGGTCGGACTGGATCTGCAAGAGCTCCGGGAGGGTGACCGGGCCGCCGGCGCGACGTAAGCCGGACACGATCTGGCGCCGCCCGGTCGTGTACCGGAGGTCGTGCTTGGCCAATCGTTCGGTGACTGCTCGGTCGAGTTCGGTGGTGGCAGCCATTGCGAGGTCGAGCCTATCCGAGCACTCCTCGGCGACGAGGGTGTCGACAGCGCGCTGCGTCTACCGTCAGGCGGTGGCGCGATCGACGGCGCGGCAGACGAGCGCCAGACCCGTAGCGAGCGAGACGCCCCCGATGCGGAGCATGGCACCCTCGATGTCGCTCGGTCCCGACTCGTCGCGCACGAGGATGCTGATGATCGACACCACGCCGATGACGGCGAGGGTGATCGCAAGACCTGCAGCAATCTGCAGCAGGGTGGTGAGCCACGGGTCGCGTGCCGACCCGGCGATCCACGTGGTCACGGCAGCGACGAACACCGCTGGAGCGAGCACCACGAGGTTCGGCGGCAGCATCAGGAAGCTCAACACTTCGATCCGTTGATCCCAGACGCTGCCGAACGGCTGCGCTCCAACGCCGCGGACGCGTTCGAGCTGGAACGCGATGAAGCCGAACGATCCGCCGAGCAACAGCCAGCCTGCGATCGTGAGGTTCCGGACGAGGTCGGCCCGAGCCTCGGGCGTCAGCTCAGTCCCAGGCACAAGGGAGCTGCTTGATGCCGTTGATGAATGCGCTCTGCAGGTAGGCGGGCTCACCGGAGATCCGAAGCGAGGGGATCCGCTGGCGGATCGTGTCGAACATCACGGTGATCTCGCGTCGCGCGAGGTTGGCACCGAGACAGAAGTGGGGGCCGCCGGCGCCGAAGCCGATCTGCGCCGGGCTCGGTTCCCGAGTGATGTCGAAGGCGTATGGATCGTCGAA
>JBGTCW010000506.1:0-2502 GCA_041748635.1 Ilumatobacteraceae bacterium
ATGATTCGTCACGGCGAGTCGAACGTCACGGTCAATCGGGTGATCGGCGGGTACCGCAGCTGTTCGGGCCTGTCCGAGCTCGGTCGCCAGCAGGCCGCTCGACTCTGCGAGCGGCTCGCGCTGACCGGCGAGCTGCATGCCGACGTGCTGATCTCCAGCAATTTCGCGAGGGCCATCGAGACGGCCGAGGCTGTCGCACCGGCGTTCGGTAACCAGGCGATCGAGATCGAGGCTGGCTTCGGCGAGCACGATCCCGGACCCGACATCGACGGGATGACGTTCGGGGCCTACGTCGAGCGTTTCGGTTCACCCGACTGGAGCGACCCCAACGTCGACGTCTTCCCTGGCGGCGAGACCGTGGCCGCATTCCATGCCCGAGTCGGATCCGCGCTCGCCGACGTCCTCTCCGCGCACCGCGGCCGATCGATCGTGATCTCGTGCCACGGCGGAGTCGTCGACGCCACCTTCCGTCACCTTCTGCGCACCGCGTCGACCGGTGGATTCATGCTGCACACCTTGAACACGTCGCTCACCGAGTTCACCTCGGTCGAGTCGGGCGAGTGGCGCCTCGATCGCTACAACGACACCGCTCATCTGCAGGGTCTCCCTGCGGAGACACCGCGGACGAACTCGCCGTCCTGATCCGGGTTCCTCCTGCGATTCAGCCGCGCCCGACGAGACGCCAGTTGGCGCGCACGACCGTCTCGCGCTCGGCTCGCCGCGTCCGCAGGATCTCGATGCCACGCGTCAGGAGGGCGGGGTGTTCGGTGGTTCGCATGCATGCCTCGATCGCGCACGACAGCGCTTCGGACATGAGGTTGTAGCCGTCGGCGAGATCGTCGAGTTCCAGCGAACCGGAGCGGCCGGCTCGGGCGGCTTCGAGCGCCGCTGTCGTTGCGGCGTCGCCGGTGGCCTCGACGACGTCGGCGGCGTAGACCTCGATCTCGTCGATCTCTTCGATCATCCACGCGATCTCCGAGGCGGCACGCACGGCGCACTGCTCGAGGATGATGTCGATCTGCTCGAGCGCCACTTTCGCGGTTGCCGTGTGGACCTCCGGAGCCACGGTGTGCGTGAGCTCGTTCCGGACGTCTCGGAGCAGCTGGGCAGTCGTGGGACGGACGATCATGACGACGCTCCTTGTGCGGCAGCCATGGCGTCGAATGCGGCCTGCATGCCGGCGATGGCGTTGATGAAGTTGTCGTGGCCGAACGAGATCGACCCGATCTGGAGTGCGGTCATGGTGCCGGAGTTCTCGCCGAGTGCGAACTTGTCGAGTTGGGTGCAGATGGTGCCAAGGATCTTGATCGACGACAGCACCGTGAAGTAGCCGACGGTGAGCTGGTTCACCTCGACCTCGCCGAACCCGGTCACCTCGCGATACGCGGCGAGGAAGGCCTCCGGGTCGGCCTCGTACAGGTTCGGACCTGCTGCGGTCGAGTAGATGTTGTACCAGCCCAGGTCCTCGCGAGGGTCACCGATGGCGGCGAACTCCCAGTCGACGACCAGGTAGTTGTCGTCGTGATCGATCATCACGTTCGGTGCCTGGCAGTCGCCGTGGGTGAGGCGCAGCGGCAACGGTGGAGGCTTGTTCGCTTCGAGCCAGGCGGCGATGTAGCGCCACGTCGGATTGCTGTTGACGCTCGCAGCCTCGTAGGTACGCCACGTATCGATGAGTCCGTCGATCCGGGCGTCCCAGCTGGTGGGGCGGACCATGGCAGCGGGCAGCTGTTCGGGGGTGATCGTGTGGATCTCGCCCCACTGGCGGGCCAGCCGGGTCGGGTGATCGCCGAAGTCGGTCATCTGCTCGATGAGCGACTGGAGCGAACCGCCGCTGACGTGGTCCATCACGATCGCCTTGGTGCCGAGATGCTCACCCGTGCCGTCGTAGAACCGGGCCGACGGAATGGGGATCACATCGAGTTCGGTGAGCGCCTCGAGGACCGCCCACTCGTGGTCGCGATCGGTCTCGATCATCGAGTGTCCCGCTGGCGGATCGCCGCGGAGCACGATCGTCTCCTCCAAGCTCACGCCGTCGCTGGTGTACCGGACACGGGCCTTGGCCATCGAACGGCTGTAGCCGCCGGCCATCGGCTCGTACTCGATGACCTCGATGAGCTCGACGTCATCTCGCTGTTGCCCCAGAAATCCGGCCAGTCGAGCCGGCATGGCTTCCAGATCGTGCATGGTGAACCCCCTCGTTCGATCGGGGACACTAACCATGCCGTGCCGCCGCCTACGGTACGGACGATGAAGATCGGCGTGCAGCTGCCCGAGGTCGAATGGGACGTGTCCTTTCCGGAACTCCTGGAGATGGCCCGAACCGCCGAGGCGGTGGGCTTCGACTCGGTGTGGCTCGGCGACCATCTCCTGTACGAGCTCGACGTGGGCGACCGCGGGCCGTGGGAGGTCTGGACGTCGCTGGCAGCGATCGCCGCAGTGACCACGACGATCCAGATCGGACCGCTCGTGGCGTCGACCAGCTTCCACGCGCCGACGATG
>JBGTCW010000507.1:0-3443 GCA_041748635.1 Ilumatobacteraceae bacterium
CGGTGACCGACGAACAGATCACCGACTTCTTCGACCGGTTCGCGACGGCGCTGGCGGACGACGACCGATTCGTGATCATCGCCGCAGCGAACGACGCCGCACGCGTCGGCAAACACGTTGGGCCGGCCTTCGAAGACGAACCCGACGAGGCCGAGCGGTGCGCGGCGCGCCTGCACCCACCACGTCTCGTGATCGACACGGTCGACGACCTCGTCTCGCCGCACCGGAGCGTCACGCCACACCCGCAGCCCTCGGATCATGTCCGCGCGCATCGCCTCGTCGATCACGAGTCGGGTCGTCGAGCGTCCCTTGGCGGACGCAGCAGCAACATCGGCGTCGTTCGCTGCGGCGATGATCACGAATCGGTCGTCGTCCGCCAGCGCCGTCGCGAACCGGTCGAAGAAGTCGGTGATCTGTTCGTCGGTCACCGATGCGAGCTGCGCGAACGCGTCGACCGCGTGCGTGACCGTGTCGGCCACCAGACGCCCGACATCGGCCGGGATCAGCAAGAGCGCGCCCGTCGACTGGACCACGATCAGCCGGTCGCCGTCGCCGAACCGCGCCGCAAGTTCCGCCGACACCACCGCCACTCGATCGCCATCGAACGGGATCTCCTGGCCCTCGGACAGCTGCGCCAACGCTCGGACCTCGGGCTGCGACGACACCGCAGTAGCGTAGGCACGTGTCCACGTCAGAGCTCTACTTCCGCCAACTGCTGTCCGGTCGAGACTTCGCTGTCAGCGATCCACTCGCCTCACAGATGGTGAACTTCGTCTACGCGATCGGCGACCGAACCTCAGGCGAGTGCGTGCTGGTCGACCCGGCGTATGCCGTCGAGGAACTGGTCGGTCTCGTCGCCGCCGACGGCCTGTCGGTCACCGGTGCACTCGCAACGCATTATCACCCCGACCACGTCGGCGGTTCGATGATGGGCCACACGATCGAGGGCATCGCCGAGCTGCTCGAAGTGGTCGACTGTCCGATCCACGTCCAACACGACGAGATCGAGTGGGTGACCAAGGCGACGTCGGTGTCCAGCGATCACCTCGTCGGACACGACTCCGGCGACGTGGTGACGGTCGGCGACATCGAGATCTCACTCGTCCACACGCCAGGACACACCCCCGGAAGCCAGTGCTTCTTCGTGGACGATCGGCTGATCGCCGGCGACACCCTGTTCCTCGAGGGCTGCGGCCGCACCGACCTACCGGGTTCCGACCCGGTCAAGATGTTCGAGAGCCTGCGGCGTCTCGCCGAGGTCCCCGACTCGACGATCCTGTTCCCCGGCCACCGCTACTCGATCGCCAGCAGCGCCACCATGGACGTCGTCAAACAGACCAACTTCGTCTTCCAGTAACCCCGCCCCCGCCCGAACCCCAACCCGAAAAATGTGCGCCAGACCGTCACGAGCGGCTCGATCTGCGCACATTTCGGACCCATGCGTGAGGACCACCCGTTC
Organism: Ilumatobacteraceae bacterium; assembly: GCA_041748635.1. Classification (GTDB taxonomy): domain Bacteria; phylum Actinomycetota; class Acidimicrobiia; order Acidimicrobiales; family Ilumatobacteraceae; genus Sva-07. The sequence goes on from JBGTCW010000507.1 coordinate 1,460, forward strand.
TGTGCGCACCAGCGCCCGCTGATGACACGCTCGTGCACAAGTTTCGGGGAAGGGAGGCGGCTCAGCAGTCGGTCTTGGCGGGGATGACGATCTCGAGGCCGACGAAGAACGCGCTGTAGCCCGGGGTTGCGGCGTTGGCGGCGCGCAGTGCGTCGACAGTGACGTCGAACTTGCCCGCCACCAGACCCTCGTAGTCGCCCTCCTCGATGGGGTACGAGCCCGGGGCGCAGTTGTCGCCGGCATCGGGAATCGTCTCGGCCGGCGTGTCCGGCTCCGTTTCGGCCGTGGAGCCGTCTGTCTCGGTCGAAGGAACGGCAGCGGTGACCGACCTCGCGCCGGGCGGAATGAGGATCACGGTGCCGGGGAACGGGAACTGGTTCGGGTTGGTCCACTCGTTCACGCCGAGCAGATCCTCGAGCGTGACGCCGAAGCGTTCCGTCAGCACATACGGCGCATCGCCGGACTGAACGGTGTACTCCTGGATGCCCTCGACGATGGCATCGGGATCGTCGCCGGCGGTGTCGGTCGGCGGTTCAGTGGTGGCCGGCGGGCGCACGACGAACGCTGTCGACGAGACACTGAGGTCGACGGTCGACTGGGTCGCACCCGTCTCTCCCCCGCCGCACGACGACAACACGAGGGCGCCGACGAGCGCAGGACCAGCGAGCACGCCAAGGCGGCTGACGCGGGTCGGACTACTTGACGAATGCATGGCCGAAAGTGTAGAGCCTGGCGACGACTCACGCCCGGCAGGTCACATGAGGGGGCGATCGGTGGGTTTCACCGGCGACGGCAGGCTGGTCTCGCCCATGAGGTAGGCGTCGACGCCGGCGGCGCATGCTCGCCCCTCGGCGATCGCCCACACGATCAGACTCTGCCCGCGTCCCATGTCGCCGGCGACGAAGAGACCGTGTTGGTTGGTCATGTAGCGGCCGTCGCGCGCCACGTTGCCCCGAGCGTCGAAGTCGACGTCGAGTGAGTCCAGCCACGAGCCCTTCTCCGGGCCCACGAAGCCGAGTGCGAGGAAGACGAAGTCGGCCGGGATCTCGTGGTCGGTGCCCTCCACCTTCACGAACGAGCCGTCGACGAACTCGACCTCGTGCAGCCGCAGTGCGCTGACCCGACCGTTGCCATCGTCGAGGAACTGCTCGGTGTTCACGCTGTACATGCGTTCGCCGCCCTCCTCGTGCGCCGAGGTGACCTTGTAGGTCATCGCGAACTGGGGCCACGGATTGTTGGTGCCACGCTGCTCGGGCGGCTTCGGGAGGATCTCCAGCTGCGTCACCGATGCCGCGCCCTGGCGGTGTGCGGTGCCCAGGCAGTCGGCCCCGGTGTCGCCGCCGCCGATGATGACGACGTGCTTGCCGTTGACGTCGATCGGCGAGTGCTCGATGTCGCCGAGCTGCACCCGATTGGCGTGCGGGAGGTACTCCATGGCCTGATGGATGCCGTCGAGTTCACGTCCGGGGATCGGAAGGTCGCGCCAGGCGGTGGCGCCGCACGCCAAGACGATTGCGTCGTGCGACGCACGCAGCACCTCGATGTCGACGTTCTCGCCGACGACGGCATTGGTGCGGAACTCGGTGCCCTCCGCCTCCATCTGCTCGATGCGCCGATCGATGTGGCGCTTCTCCATCTTGAACTCCGGAATGCCGTACCGCAGCAGGCCGCCGATGCGGTCGGCACGTTCGAGCACCACGACGTCGTGGCCGGCCCGCGTGAGTTGCTGAGCGACGGCGAGGCCGGCGGGCCCCGAGCCGATGACCGCGACCCGTTTACCGGTGCGCACCGCCGAGTGGTGTGCGCCGACCCAGCCCTCCGCCCAGGCACGGTCGATGATCTCCACTTCCACCTGCTTGATCGCCACCGGGTTCTGGTTGATGCCGAGCACGCACGCCGACTCGCACGGCGCCGGACACAGGCGACCGGTGAACTCGGGAAAGTTGTTCGTGGCGTGCAGCCGCTCGATCGCGTCCTGCCAGTG
>JBGTCW010000508.1:0-6813 GCA_041748635.1 Ilumatobacteraceae bacterium
GGATCCTCACCGACCCGCTGCTCACACGGCGCGTCGCCCATCTGCGACGCCGATGTGCGCTGCCGTCTCCGGACGTCACCGACGTCGACACCGTCTTGCTCTCGCATTCGCACCTCGACCACCTCCACCTGCCATCGCTGCACAAGATCCGCCCGAACGCGCGATTCGTCACCCCGGTCGGCACCGGACGACTGCTGCGCTCCGCCGGTTTCCACGACGTGACCGAGGTCGGAGTCGGTGATCGCGTCGAACTCGACGGGGCACGTCTCACGGCCGAGGTCGTACCCGCCGCCCACAAGCACGGACGCGGGCCGCACAGCCGAGTGAGTGCCCCACCGATCGGCTACGTCATCAGCGGTGCCGGACGGCGCATCTACTTCCCTGGCGACACCGACCTGTTCGACGAGATGACGCTGTTGACCGACATCGACTTGGCCCTGCTGCCGATCTGGGGGTGGGGATCGACGCTCGGCACCGGCCACCTGGACCCCACCCGCGCCGCGACGGCCACAGGGCTGATCCGGCCAGGCATCGTCGTGCCGATCCACTGGGGCACCTACGCTCCGGAAGATGGTCGCCGACGCCTCCCCCACTGGTTCGATTCACCGCCGGAACAGTTCGAGGCTGCGCTCGCCGATGCCGGGCTCTCCGAGCGCCTCCATCTCCTGCAGCCCGGCGAGTCGGTGAACCTGCCGTGACATCTCGACCCGTGCTCATCCGCCGCCAGATCGCTGCTGCGCTCGCACTCGGTCTGCTGATCGCTGCGTGCACGACCGAGGAAGCTTCGGACCCTCGCCCGACGCTCACGTCCACGACGTCGACCTCGTCATCGACCACCACGACCACGGTCGCACCGACCACCACCGAGGCACCGGCCACGACCAGCACGAGCACCACGACGACGACGATCCCGGCCGGTCCGGTCGATGCGGTCATCCCCCTGTTCATCGGCAGCAGCGACACGACGGGATGGCTGTTCCTCGGCGCCTGGCAGCAGGACCGTTGGCAGGGCGCCACCAATCCGGACGGCAGCGCGATACGTCCTGGCATCGACCCGGGCAGCGAGTTCGTGGTCAGCAATCTCGACGGCGAGACACCGGTCGTCGTCGGCGAGACCGTCGAGGCGTGCTTCGACGAGCGTGTCGGGCCGGACATCGTCGTCGACATTGCCGTGCCAGACCCACCCGGATTCGGCTACGGCGGCATTGCGCTCCCCCAGGAATCGTGGCCGCTGAAGCCTCGTCCCGTCGCGACCACTGCAACCGCTCCCGACGCCTACCGCGCTCTCGGCGTCGATGCATTCACGGGACAGCCCGTCGACGCCACGCAAGGTGCGGTGGAACAGCTCGTCGTGGCCGACCTCGACGGCGACGGAGACGACGAGGCACTCGTTGCGTTCGAGTTCGTCCAGCCCGGAGCCGGTCCCGGCGTCTCGGGAGACCTTGCGGCGTTGCTGCTGGTCGACGTGGCGACTCGAGAGTCCGAGACGGTCATCCTCACGGCGGTTCCCCAAGCGAATCCCGCCGATGCCCCTGACATCCCCGGTGGGATCATCGAGCGCTACCGAGTGCTCGACGTCGCCGACCTGAACGGCGACGGTCGGATGGAGATCCTGGTGCACGCGTGGTACTACGAGGGTGCCGGCGTGATCGCCTTCACCTACGACGGCGAGGACGTCACCGACGTACTCGCCACCAGCTGCGGATCCTGAGCAACTCGATCACCGGCACTCGATCACCAGGTGTCGATGTTGGGGCGTCGGGGTGCGGCGAACGGATCGATGTCGGATCGGTGGGTCGGCGGCGCGGCGTCGAAGATCGCCGTGATCCAGCGGCGACTGTCGATCGGATCGATGACGTCGTCGATCTCGAAGAACGACGCCACGCTGACCGCCTTGCCGTGCGCGTACATCCGATCGACCATCTCTCGGAACAGCGCATCGCGTTCGGCGTCGTCGGTGACCGCCTCGAGCTCCTTTCGGTAGCCCAGGCGAACGGCGCCCTCGAGCCCCATCCCGCCGAACTCGCCAGTCGGCCAGGCCAGACAGGCCACGGGCGCCTTGGTGGTACCGCCCATCATCGCCTGGGCGCCGAGCCCGTAGGCCTTGCGGGTCACGATCGACACCATCGGCACCGACAGGTTGGCGCCCGTCACGAACAGACGGCTGCAGTGACGCACGAGCGCCGTGGCCTCGATGTCCGGGCCGACCATCATCCCCGGCGTGTCCACGAGCGTCACGATCGGCAGGCCGAACGCATCGCACAGTTGCATGAACCTGGCCGCCTTGTCGGCGCCATCGGAGTCGATCGCCCCGGCGAGATGGCCGGGATCGTTGGCGATCACGCCGACCGGACGACCCTCGATTCGCGCAAGTGCCGTGACCATGCCGACACCGAACTCCCTCCGCAACTCGAGCACCGAGTCGACATCGAAGAGTTCATGGATCGCTGCGCGGATGTCGTAGGCACGCAGCCGGTCGACCGGCACGACGTCGCGAAGCGCGGCCTGGTCGGGCGCTGTCCAGGCGTCGACCCGACCCTGGAAGTACGAGAGGTACTGCTTGGCGACGCGCACAGCCTCGACCTCGTCGGCGACGACGACATCGATCACGCCATTGCTGCGCTGCACCTCGATCGGACCGATCTCGGTGGGTCGGAACACACCGAGTCCGCCGCCTTCGATCATTGCTGGGCCGCCCATCCCGATGTTCGAGTCCTGCGTTGCGATGACGACATCGCAACAACCGAGGATGGCAGCGTTGCCAGCGAAGCAGTATCCCGCACTGATCCCGACGAGCGGCACCGTGCCGGAGAGCTCGGCGAACCACCGAAACGCGAGGCAGTCGAGGCCGCTGACGCCGATGCCGTCGGTGTCGCCGGGTCGCCCACCGCCGCCTTCGGTGAAGAACACGATCGGGATGCGCAGCTGTTCGGCCACCTCGAAGAGCCGGTCCTTCTTGCGATGGTTCTGCGTGCCCTGGGTTCCCGCCAGCACCGTGTAGTCGTAGGAGACCGCAACGACCTTCGACGCTCGGCTCGACGCTCCTGATCCGAACAGCTCACCGTTGACCTCGCCGATCCCGCCGACCAGGCCGTCGGCCGGGGTCGACGCAATCAGGTCGTCGACACTGCGGCGACGACGCTGCGCGGCGATCACCAGCGGGCCGTATTCGACGAACGTTCCGTCGTCGACCAGGTCGGTGATGTTCTCACGTGCGGTTCGGTGGCCACGCGAGCGGCGGCGCTCGACGGCGTCGAGACGACGCTCGTCGAGTCCGACAGCGTGGCGTTCGATCACCTCGCGCAGATCATCACGCTCGAGCCCGATCGGACCGACGCCCGACGTACGAGTTGTGCCAGGCACATCTCGTACGTCGGAGGCGTCGCCGACTCGGATGCGGGCGAGTTCCTGGCCGATCACCACGGTCGAGCCCTGCTCGATCGCGATCGAGTCGACGGTGCCGCCCGCGGGAGCGACGATCTCGTGGTGCATCTTCATCGACTCGACCAACGCCAGCACGTCGCCGGCTCCCACCGATGTCCCGACCTCGACGAAGAGCCCCACGATCGTGCCTTGCAGCTCAGCGGTCACCGTGGCGTGTTCGACGTGGCCGTGAGGTTCGTCAGGGTCCGAGTGCATCGACATCGCCGCAGTCTCGCGTCAACGGGTTCGCTCGGGTGAGCGTTGGAAGGCCGTGATCGACTGATCACCCATCACGAGTTCGCCGGCAACCGCCGCGAACAGCGCCGGGACGATAAAGCCTGGCTGTCCCGTGGTCTCCGCGACGAACATCACTGCGGCCAGCGGCACCCGGTATCCGGCACCGAGGAATGCGGCGATACCGAGCAGCACGTAGAGGGTCGGATCGAGCGGATTGACGATGTCACCCACTCCACGTCCGACGATCGCCCCTCCGACCACCAGCGGCACGAAGACCCCGCCGACGCCACCACCAGCCAGCGTCGTAGCCGTTGCAAAGCAGCGCAGCAGGAACACCACCGCGAGCAGCCAGAGCGCATGTTCCTCGGCCAGCCATCGGATCACCTCGTAGCCGGTTCCGATGGTGAGGCTCTCGCCGGTCAGGGCACGGCTGATGACGAACAGCACCACAAGCGTCGCGCTGGCGAGCACCACCCGCATCGCCACCGGACGGTAGGTGAACGCCTTCGCGTGCCGGATCAGACGTGAGAATCCCCGAGCCCCGATTGCGCAGCAGATACCGATCAGGATCGCTCCGGCGAGATCGCGGTATTGGAACGATGCAGCCCGGTTGCTCTCGAACGAGAAGATCGGGTCGGTGCTGCTGAGCGCCACGAAGACCAGGTAGCCCGAGGCGCTCGCCACCAGGGCCGGCAGGAGCGCACGACGGGCCATCTCGTTGCGATAGGGAACTTCGAGCGCGAAGATCGCGCCGGTGGCGGGTGCCTTGAAGATCGCCGCCACCCCGGCCGCTGCGCCGGCGACGAGGAGCGTGCGGTGGTCGATGCCACGGAACGCCTGCGGCACGCGGCGCTGGATCATCGCACCGAGGGCGGATCCCCCGTACATCGAGGGACCTTCGAGGCCCATCGCTCCACCAGAACCGATCGTGGTGATCGACGCCGCCATGCGCCCCACGAACGCTCGCAGGCGCAGCGGATACTCCGGGTCGTGAAAGGCTCGGAGATACTCGTCCGACGTCGCCGGCGTCGCACCGTTGCCGACCGTTCGCAGCAGCACCGCCGACAACACGAGCCCGATGCCGGGCGCAATGGCCCCCACCCACAGTGGTCCGTGCACGACTCGCTCGAACACGACTTCGATGACCAGGTACTCGAGGAACCGAACGAACAGACCCGTGACTGCGCCGGTGATCGCCGCGAGCAGCACGACCTCACGAGAGCGACGGAAGAGATCACGGAATTCCCCACTGCGGATGTCGAACGTCGAAGGGCGCCACCCCGTCGTCACCCTGCGCCACCACACGGCGGTTCAGTGTAGGCACCGCCCCACCCTCGGCAGGGTCTGCTCGCGGCATCATCGGCGGCAATCGTCCGATCGACGCGTGCCGACCTACGCTGCACCGCATGGCGCGAGTGGTCGTGACGGGTGGAGCGGGGTTCCTGGGATCGCATCTGTGTCGGGCGCTGCTTGCGCGCGGCGACGAGGTGGTCGCACTCGACAATCTCGTCACCGGTTCGATCGGCAACATCGAGGAGCTGTTCGGTGCCGGATTCACGTTCGTCGAACACGATGTCAGCAACTACGTGTGGGTGCCGGGTCCCGTCGATGTCGTGATGCACCTGGCCAGCCCGGCCAGTCCCGCCGACTTCGAGCGAATCCCGATCCAGATCCTCAAGGTCGGCTCACTCGGCACCCACAACACACTCGGCCTCGCACTGGCCAAGGGAGCCAAGTACTTCCTCGCCTCGACCTCGGAGGTGTACGGCGACCCGCTCGTGCACCCGCAGCCCGAGGAGTACTGGGGCAACGTCAACCCGATCGGTCCCCGCGGCGTGTACGACGAGGCCAAGCGGTTTGCAGAGGCGATGACGATGGCCTATCACCGCCACCACGGCGTCGACGTGCGAATCGTGCGCATCTTCAACACCTACGGGCCCCGAATGCGTCCCGACGATGGACGCGCCGTGTCGAACTTTCTCGTGCAGGCGATGCGAGGCGAACCGATCACCATCTTCGGCGATGGGTCGCAGACACGATCGTTCACCTACGTCGACGACGAGATCCGCGGGTTCCTCGCACTACTCGACTCCGAGCTGACCACGCCGATCAACATCGGCAACGACAACGAGTTCACGATCGCTCAACTCGCTGACCTCATCGTCGACGTGACGGGGTCGTCGTCGCAGATCGTCCACCGGCCACTGCCCATGGACGACCCGACGCAGCGCAAACCCGACCTGACGAAGGCGCGGACCCTGCTCGGATGGGAGCCGACGGTGCAACTCCGAGAAGGACTCGAGCGCACCGCTGCGTACTTCGAGTCGCGTCTCGGCTGAGATTCAGCGACGCCCGACCCCGTCGTAGTCGAGTCCGGCCTCGCGTACGAGCGCCGGGTCGAGCAGATTGCGGGTGTCGACGATGCTGACGGAACGCGGCAACCGGCGAGCGAGTCGCGCCAGGTCGATCTTGGCGAACTCGGGCCACTCGGTGAACACGGCGAGCACGTCGGCACCCTCGGCGACGTCGAGCGCATCGGTGACGAGCTCGATGCCGTCGAGCGCCGCCGCCTGGTGGGGCATCAACTCGCCGACGGTGGTCGGGTCGTAGGCGCGCACGCTGGCGCCGCGCCGACGCAGTTCCGCGATGATCGCCAGCGCGGGCGATTCACGGAGATCGTCGGTGCCGGCCTTGAACGTCAATCCGAGTGCTCCCACCGTGATGCCATCCAGGTCGCCGTCGGCGCGGTCGACGGCGGCGAGGATCTTGGTCACCATCCGCTCGAGCTGCTCGTCGTTGACGTCGATGACGCCGCGCATCATCGTGAAGTTGTAACCGTGGTCTTCCGCGATCTTGACGAGCGCTCGTGAGTCCTTCGGGAAGCAGCTGCCGCCCCACCCGGGTCCGGGTCGCAGGAACTGGCCGCCGATGCGCTGGTCGGACCCGATGCCGTCGACCACGGCCGCCACGTCGGCGCCGACTGCCTCACACATCGCGGCGACGGCGTTGACAAAGCTGATCTTCATCGCCAGGAACCCGTTGGCTGCGTACTTGATCGTCTCGGCGGACGCCGGATCGGTGATCAGGATCGGGGTGTCGATCGTGGCGTACAACTCCGCCACCCGCTCCGCCGCCGCCCGGTCGGCGCTGCCG
>JBGTCW010000509.1:0-4282 GCA_041748635.1 Ilumatobacteraceae bacterium
TGGCCTGCATGAAGGCGTAGCAGATCGTCGGGCCGACGAAGTTGAAGCCGCGTCGCTTGAGGTCGCGGCTCATCGCTCGGGACTGCTCGGTCTCAGCGGGCATGACGCCCATCTCGGGCCACGTGTTCTGCACGACCTCGCCGTCGGTGAAGCTCCACAGGTACCCGACCGGATCGTCGAGTTCGAGCCACACCTGGGCGTTGCGGATCGAGGAGGCGACTTTCGCTCGATTGCGCACGATGCCGTCGTCGGCGAGCAGGCGTGCGACGTCGGCGTCTCCGTAGCGAGCGATCACCTCGGGGTCGAAGCCGTCGTAGGCGAGCCGGTAGCTGTCGAGCTTGCGCAGGATGGTCGACCACGACAGCCCAGCCTGCGCTCCTTCGAGGATCAGGAACTCGAAGAGCACGAGCGGATCACGCTCGGGCACACCCCACACCTCGTCGTGATAGCGCACGTAGGCGTCGCCGATGTTCGCTCCTCCGCCGAGCGCCCAGTCACAGCGGACGGGCGGTTCGCTCACGTCTGCGGCACGTATGCCCAAGCTTCGACCTCGACGAGGAAGTTGCCGGGCAGGGCGGCGACACCGACGGTCGAACGAGCCGGGCGATGATTCCCCAACGCCTCCGAGTACGCCTCGTTGAAGGCGGCGAAGTTCTCCATGTCGGTGAGGAAGCACGTCGTCTTGACCACATCGGTCAACGACGCGCCGACGGTCGCGAGCTGGGCGGCGACGTTGGCCATCGTCTGGGTCGTCTCCGCTCGGACACCCCCGGCGACGACCACGCCGTCGCGCATGCCGCCCTGGCCGGACACGATGACGAAGTCACCGGCGCGCACGACCGGTGTGTAGGGACCAAGCGGTTTGCTCATGGCGACGAACCTACTTCGCACTCCCCCGTGCGTGCCAGGGCCGCCGGGGACACGGGCGGCCGGGCAGTTATCGTCGTCCTCGCATGTCACCCCCTTCGAACACCCCCGCATCCGGCCCCGAGTCGCCCCGCGTGTCGCGTCGCGTCCTGATCGCCGGGGCCGCCGCGGGCGCGGTGCTGGCAGCGTGCGGATCCGGCGACTCGACCGGTTCGAGCGATGCGTCAGATTCGGGCGAGTCGTCCGATGGGGCCGATGCCTCACCGGCGCTGGCATTCGGGACCTACACGCTCGCCCAGCGGTTCCCCCAGGACGTCCAGGAGCCGGGTCTACAGCGCCTCCCGATCAGCCTCGCGAGCGCCGACGGGGTACTGGTGAACGATGGGCCAGAATTTCTGCAAGCGGAAGTGTTCGACGTCGACGGCGCACCGCTCGACATCAGCGTCGCGGCGACACGCCGCGATCTCGACTCCGGCTCGTACTACGCCTTTCGAGTGCCGATCGAAGTGCCGGGGTTCTACTTCCTCGTCGTCGAGGGCGGCCCGCCCGACGGCGCTGCATTCCAGGTGATGGAGCCAGGCACAGTGACCGTCCCGGGGCCGGGAATGGCGATGCCGCCGTTCGACACGCCCACCGTCGACGACGGCCGAGGCGTCGATCCGCTGTGTACGCGCCAGCCCGAGCCGTGCCCGTTCCACGAGGTCACGCTCACCGACGCCCTCGCACGCGCCACACCGATCGTGTATCTCATCGGCACTCCGGCGTTCTGTCAGACCGGTACGTGCGCGCCGGCATTGGAGTCGATGATCGCCGTGCAGGATCGCTTCGGCGACGCGTTCGAGTGGATCCACGCCGAGGTGTTCACCGACAACACCGCCACCACGCCGACCGACGCGGTCGTTGCTGCAAACCTGCTCTTCGAGCCGGCGTTGTTCGTCATCGCGGCCGATGGCACCGTGATCGAGCGGGTCGACGCTGTGTGGGACGAGACCGAACTCGTCGAGGTGCTCGAACGCGCTACGGCCTGAGCCGAACTGCTCGTCCAACCACCGATGTCACGTTTGGTGTCAGACACCAAACGTGACAGCTGGTCAGGAGAAGCTGGAGCCGCAGCCGCAGGTGCGCGATGCGTTCGGGTTCGTGATGGCGAAACCCGACTGGTCGAGGCCGTCCTTGTAGTCGAGCGTGGCCCCTTCGAGCAGCTGTGCTGACGCGGGATCGACGACGACCTTGACGAACCCGTCGTCGCCGTACGTGGCCTGGTTGTCGTCGGCGGCGATGTCGCCGTCGAAGAACATCTCGTACGAGAAGCCACTGCATCCACCCGGACGCACGGCGACGCGCAGTGCCAGATCTTCGGCACCCTCGTCGGAGAGCAACTGACGGACCTTGACGGTGGCTGAGTCGGTGAGCGTGATCATTCGGGAACCTCCTGGTTGCAGAGCATCAATTTAGCGGGACACGACCGTCACCCGACACGGTGTGCGACTGGTGAGCGAACAGAACTCGGCGACTTCGGCGTCGCCCATCTCGGCGACGAAGCCAGCGACGAGTCCGCGATGGAGTCCGCAGACGAGCTCGGGGTGCTCCTCGGCGAGGTTGGCGAACGGGCAGTGACTGAACGCAACGACGGCGGTGTCGGGATCATCGGTGCTCCCAGACACCACAGGATCGAACCCGAGCCGGTCGAGATCCGACACCAGCGCCTCGATGGTCGACGGCGCACGCCGGTAGGGACGGGCGCGCACGGCACCCTCGACTCGCCCGACTGCATCGGCGTCGTCGGCGCTCGCCTGTAACCGGGCCGCCATCGACAGCACCATGCGTGCGAGCACGGGCATCGTCGGGGGTTCGAAGCCCAGCGACGGTGCGGTCGGCGCGATCGAGTAGCGATGCTGCGGTCGGCCGACGTCACCGCGACCGCCGACCTCGACGTCGAGCAAGCCGGCCTCGCGCATCCGTTCCAGGTGCGGGCGCACGGTGTTGGGGTGAAGATCGAGCGACTCGGAGATGTCGGCGGTCGCCAGCGGACGCGCGGAGCGAGCCAGCTCCAGGTAGATCGCGTACCGCGTGTTGTCGCCGAGCGCCTTGAGCAGGTCGAGGCGCGGCGGTCCCGGCACGACGGACGACGTGTTGTCGGGATCATCGACCACGTGCAGAGATTACACGGCCTGTGCCGGTAAAATGCCAGTCATGGCCCCCGAGCCCGTCAACCCATCCGTCGCCGAGGCGCCGACGCGCGACGAGGTCATGGACGCGTTGGCGACGGTGATCGACCCCGAGCTCGGCGCCGACATCGTGTCGCTCGGCATGGTGCCCTCCGTCGAGGTGTCCGCCGACGGCGTCGTGACGGTCGAAGTCAAGCTCACGATCCGGGGATGTCCGTTGCGCGCCGAGATCAAGCGCGAGGTCGAGGCCAAGGTCTCGGTCCATCCCGGGGTCACCGACGTCAAGATCACGTGGGGCGAGATGAACGCCGACGAGCGCACCGAGGTGATGACCAAGGCCCGCTGGAACGCTCGCCAGACCGCCCCCGACACCGAGATCCCGCTGACGTGCAAGGTGCTGGCGATCGCCAGCGGAAAGGGTGGCGTCGGCAAGAGCTCGGTGACGGTCAACCTCGCTGCTGCGCTCGCGGGTGCCGGCCACACCGTCGGCGTGCTCGATGCCGACATCTGGGGCTTCTCGATCCCGCGGCTGCTGGGCATCACCGAGCGCATGGAGGCACACCGTGTCGACGGCTCCGACAAGCCAAAGATCGTGCCGAACGAACGAGCGGTGGGCGATGGTGTGCTCAAGGTCGTGTCCACCGGCTTCCTCGTCGACGAGGACACCGCGCTGATGTGGCGCGGGCTGATGCTCACCAAAGCGGTCGAGCAGTTCCTCCGCGACGTCGAGTGGGGCCACCTCGACTACCTGCTGATCGACATGCCGCCGGGCACCGGCGACGTGCAGATGGGCCTCGCGCGGATGCTGCCCAGCACTTCGCTGATCGTGGTCACCACCCCGGCATTGGCCGCACAGAAGGTCGCTCAGCGTGCCGCCGACATGGCGCAGCGCAGCTTCCTCGACGTCCTCGGCGTCATCGAGAACATGAGTGCCTTCACCTGTGAGCACGGCGAGACGTATGCACTCTTCGGGGAAGGCGGCGGCCAAGCGCTCGCCGACGCCATCCGGGTGCCACTGCTCGGCAGGGTTCCCCTCGAGGCAGCAGTAGCGGCCGGCGGTGACGCCGGCGAGCCGGTATCACTCGACGGGACGGGCGCCGCAGCGGCCGAGTTCCGAGCGATAGCGCAACAGATCCGCGACGAAATCGCCCCGCCGAACGCGACGGGCGAGGTCGACATGACAGGTTGCACCGCCCGTGACTTCGAATCCGAAACGCCGGTGAATGTCACGGTTGGTGTCAGACACC
>JBGTCW010000510.1:0-6357 GCA_041748635.1 Ilumatobacteraceae bacterium
GGGCGAGCGCCCCGGCGAGATCGTCCGGATCGTCGACGAGCACGCCCGTCACCCCGGCGATCGCCGATCCGCGATGGCCGGCGATGTCGGTGGCAACGCAGGGCGTCGCACACGCCCCGGCCTCGGTGAGCGACATCCCCCAGCCCTCTGCATGCGAGGCGCTGAGCACGATCCATGCCCGTTGGTAGGCCTCGACGAGTTCGTCGTCGGACACCCGACCACGCAGGCGGACCCACCCGCCCGCATCGTGCGCGTCGATCCAGGCCTGCACGAGCGCACGGTCGGGTCCGTCGCCGACAAGGTCGACGGTGAGCTCCGGAATCGAACATCGGGCCTGCTCGAGCGCCTGGAGTGCCAGGCGCTGGCGCTTCACCGGGGCGAGTCGACCGACCACCACCACGTGCGGGCGCTCCGACCGGTGAGCTGCGTCGGGCACGAACCGTTCATGCACGCCGGGCGGGATCACCGAGATTCGAGACCTGTCGATCCCGAGCGCTTCGATGTCGTCCGCCGACGACTCCGACAGCGTGGCGAACATGCTCCGTCGGTAGAGCGGTGGAGCGAGGAGCGTCTCGACCGTGCGCCCGACGGCATCGAACGGCCGCGGGAGTGCGTCCGCCCACATCTCGCGGTGCACGTGGTGCATCCACACGATGCGCCGTCGAGGAGCCCACATCGGCGCGAGCCACGGAACACCGTTCCAGATCTCGATCGTGGCGGTATCAGCGGGTCGGCGGCGCACCGCTTGGCGCAGCGCAACCCGGGCGAACACGTCGAATCGACCGCCGCGCTGGACGACTCGGTACCCATTGCGCCAGAACTCCCGAGGCTCGTCCCGCGTCGATGTCCGATGGTTGATCTCGAGGCCGGCAGCCGCCCATCGTCGGAAGATCTCGTCGGCGTGAAGTTCGGAACCACCCGCGTCGGCGTCGTCGAGGTCACGCCAGGCGTAGCTCTCGATGCGGCGGATGCCGACTGCCCCGAGACGCTCCACCGCCCGATCGAGGTCGGTCATCGGTCGAGGCGTCGCCACACGAACCCGGGCGCGAACCGAAGGACGCCGAACACCACTCGAAGCATCCCGGGCACCCAGACGACGCTGCGACCCCGGCGGATCGCAGCGGCCACGGCGACACCGACGTCGCCGGGGTCGACCGAGAACGGCGCCTCCGGCATGCCGGTGGTCATCGCCGAGCGCACGAATCCTGGACGGACGATGAGGACCCGTGCGCCCGTACCGGCCAGCGAATCGCCCAGACCGGCGGCGAACGCGTCCTGTCCGGCCTTGGTCGAGCCGTAGACGAAGTTCGAGGCCCGGGTACGAACCCCCGCCACGCTCGACAACACCACGAGCGTGCCGTGGCCCTGTTCCCTCAATCGCGCAGCGACAGCAAGCCCGCTCGACACCGCTCCGAGGTAGTTCACCTCGGCGAGTCGGGCAGCCGCGACGGGGTCGTCGAGGCCCGCGCCGCCGAGCTGCCCGAAGGCCTGGATCACGACATCGAGATCGCCGAATTGCTCCGCGACTTCGGCGACGAAGGACGCGTGCCGATCCACTTCGGTCGCATCGAACGACACGATCGTGATCTCGGCGTCACCGAACGACCAGTCCGCGGTTGCCGCAGCGGCTCGCTGCGGGTCGCGCACCGCGAGGATCACCCGTCGCAGCGCCGGCGACGCGAGCGCATCGACGATCGCTCGTCCGATGTCGCTCGTGCCTCCGAGCACGAGCACGGTCTGTGGTTGTTTGACGGCGTTGTTCACGAAAAGTCCAGTCAGTAGAGGTCGAGACGGCGGGCCTGGTCGCTCATCCAGACGCCATGGGGGTCGACCGTGCGTCGCACGGCGAGCCAGTCGTCGAGACGGGGATACTCGGCGCGGATCATGTCGGGCGTCGCCGTTGCATCCTTGGCAAGGTAGTGACGACCGCCCGCCTCGAGCACGAGTCGGTCGAGGCGTTCGAGGAGTCCACCCAAACCGGCGACACCAGCGGGGAGGTCCATCGTGAGCGTCCAGCCCGACGTCGGGAAGCTCAACATGCCGGCGTTCGCATCGCCGAGACGCTTGAGCACCGCGAGGAAGCTGGCCTGTCCCGATGCGGACACCTCGCGAACGATGGTGCGCAGCGTGTCGACCGCCTCGAACGGTACGACGAACTGGTACTGCAGGAAGCCGGCGGCGCCGTACAGACGATTCCACGATCCGACCATGTCGAGCGGATGGAAGAACCCGGTGATCGTCTCGATGCCACGGTGCGAGCGCGGGGCCTTCCGGTACCACAGCTCGTTGAAGGCGCTGACCGACAGGCGATTCAGCAGGTTCGGCGTCCCGCGGGGCACCGACGCGAGCGCGGGCGGGCGGAACGCGAGTGGATCATCGACCTGCGCGCTGTGCTCATCGAGATCACCAGCGGTCGCATGGTCGCCTCGGGTGAGCACCGATCGACCGAGGCTGGCACCCGAGGCGACGAGGTCGACCCAGGCGACCGAGTACCGGTACCGGTGGTCGCCCTCCTCCATCCGCTCGAGTAGCGCTTCGAGGTTCGGGAGGCGTTCGGTGTCGACGACGCAGCGACTGGTCTCGATCGGCAACACCCGGAACGTGGCGTCGACGACGATGCCGGTCAGTCCCATACCGCCGATCGTCGCCCACCAGAGGGCGGGTTCGGACTCCTCGGTGATCGTGCGGCGACCGCCGTCGGCGCCGAGCAGTGTCATCGATCGCACGTGCACGCCGAAGGAGCCGTCGGCGTGGTGATTCTTGCCGTGGATGTCGCTGGCGATCGCCCCGCCGACGGTGATGAACCGTGTTCCTGGGGTCACCGGCACGAACCAACCCCGCGGCACCAGGTGGCGCAGCAGTTCGTCGAAGCTCACGCCGCCACCGGCGGTCACCTCCCCCCGACCGACGTCGAGCACGATCGGTCCCGGCCGGAGCTGGACGACCGCACCACCGGCGTTCTGCGCAGGATCGCCGTATGCGCGTCCGAGTCCGCGGGCGATGATCCCACGGGTCCCGGCGAGTTCACCGAGCGCCACGGCGTCGAGCTCGGCCTCCGTCGCGTCGACGAGCCGCGCAACTGACGGCGCCGTACGGCCCCATCCGCTCAGTTCGGTCTGGCGCGATCTCACGGGCGCGACGATACGCCGCGTGCCCGGCACGCCAACGCGATCAGTACGGCCATTCCGGTGCGGTTCGACCCAGTCGACCGAGCACCTTGCCGAGGCCCAACGTCAGCACGAGCTTGAGCAGGAGGTTCTTCACGAACCACGGCAGCTGAATGAGTTGACGAGCGGCATTCCCGACGCGGCTCCCGATCCCCGAGGGGAGATCGGCGCGATAGATCGTCATCGAGCGCGATCGACCGACGTAACGGAACCGCGAAGCGACCAGCAGCTCGCGCAGGATCGCCAAGGTCACACCGATCGACGAGAACGAGTCGTGGATGAGCATCGTGCCGCCATCGTTCACGCGGGCGCCCCAGTCGCGGATGTCAGCACGGGCCGGGGCGTAGCGGTGGGCGCCGTCGATGTACAGCACGTCGACAGGCCCCTCGACCCCTCCCTCGGCGCCGAGTGCGGCGTCGGAGAACATCCGCAGGTGCCGTACCCGATCGGCGACCCCGGCCTGTTCGAGGTTGGCGAGGAAGACGGCGTGGTCGTCCGCGGCCGCCTGTTCGAAGCCGTCGTACTCCTGCGGTCCGCGATCGTTGCCGGCGTGCGGATCGATGGCGATGACGGTGACGTCGGGTGCCGCTGCGCTCGCAAGCACGATCGTGGAGCGACCCTGGAAGCTGCCGATCTCGACGATCGTTCCTCCTTCGGGACATCCGATCGCGGCGTCGTAGAGCGTTGCCGCCTGGCCCGGCGACATCCATCCCGCCACGTCGGCGACGCGGGACGTCACCGTGGCGAGGTCAGGGCGAGATTCACGAGACATAGACGGCGAGACCATAGACGATCACCCAGCACAAGCCCAGGAACTGCAACAGCCGATCGCTGGCGAAGACCTCCTCGGGTGCGGCACCGCCGCCCGTCTCCAGCACCAGGAGGTACCGCATCAGCGCCATCAGCATGGGCACGATCGACAGCTCGTACAGCGGCCAATCGCTCGCCGACACCGCGCTCGTCTCGAACGCCCAGACGCAGTAGCTGATGAGCACCCCCGCCAGGCTCATCGACAGCAAGATCCGCAGATACCCCACCGAGTACACCTCGAGCGTCGATCTGGTGCCGGCGTCGTTGCCGAGGTCGTTCAGCTCGGCGTAGCGCTTGCCCACCACGATGAACAGCGAGCCGAACGTGATGCACAGCACGAACCAGCGTGACATCGGCACATCGACCGCAACGGCGCCCGCAGCGGCGCGCAGGACGAATCCGGATGCCACCGTGACCACATCGACGACCGCCACGTGCTTGAGGCGCACCGTGTAGGCGATCGTGATCGCGATGTAGGTCGCCACGACAGCCACGGTCTGCCAGCGACCGGTCGCTGCAGCGAGCCCGAGTGCGATCAGCGGGAACGCAACACCAGCGATGCGGGCGACGCCGACCGACAGTTCCCCCGCCGCGATCGGCCGGAATCGCTTCGTCGGATGGCGACGATCGGCCTCGACGTCGAGCAGGTCGTTCCAGATGTAGATGCCGCTCGCGGCAAAGCAGAACGACACGAACGCCAGCAACGCGAGACCGAGGTTGTCGCCCTGGTCGAGCACGCCCGCCGCGCCGGGCGCGGCGAACACGAGCAAGTTCTTCAGCCACTGCTTGGGCCGAGACTGGCGCAACAGTGCACTCAGCATCGGCACAGCTCGTCGTTGGTCACCGGTGCATTCATGGCGTCGCCGACGGTAGCGGCCCGCCGACGTTCAGCGTGGCATCTCGCCGCGCCCGACCCAGTGGACTTCGTTCGCGTCGGCGAGCAGCTCACGGTCGCCACGAGAGTCGCCGTAGACGACCAGTTCGACCGCAGCGCGCCCACCGGCGCGACGTTGGAGCCAGTCGTGCAGACGAACGACCTTCTCGGGCCCGCGACAGTTCGGTCCGTCGAGACGACCGGTGAGGACCGCATTGTCGACCTCGAGTCGGGTGCCGAGCACGTCGTGCACGCCCAGCAGAGACGCCAGCGGTCGCAGATAGACCTCGAACGACGCCGACACGAACACGACGGTGTCGCCGGCGGCGACGTGTTGCCGCAACGACTCCGCCACCTCCGCCCGCAGGTGGCGGTCGTGCACCTCGCGTGCGAAATCGGCGGCGTCGGCCTCGACCGCATCGACAGCCCGTCCTCTGAACGCCGCCATGGTGCCGGCTGCCTTCAACGCGTCGCGGTCACGCCGCAGTCCAGCACCGATCAGACGCCCGGGCGACCGCAGCAGTCCCCACAGAAGTCCCATGGTCCCGGCGGTCCGACGGGTGAACGCCACCACGCAGTCGATGGTCGTCAGCGTGCCGTCGACATCGAACGCAGCCACCCGCTGCAGCCGATCGGACGAGCCGGCGTCGGTCACGTCAGGTGCGCCGGAACCGCTGCCAGCGCATCCCAATAGCTCGGCCAACTCTTCGACACGACGGCCGGATCACCGATCTCGATGCCGTCGACGACGAGCCCCAACAATCCGAAGGCCATGGCGAGGCGGTGGTCGTGGTGAGTGCCGAGCCGAGCACCGTGCAGCAGGTCGGTCGGCTCGATCAGCAGACCATCCGGCTCGACCATCACGACGGCGCCAGTCTTGGCGAGTTCGGCCGCGAGGTCGCCGAGCCGGTCGCTCTCCTTGCCCCGGATGAACCCGACACCGCTGATGCGTGTCGGCGTCACCGCCTGGGTGGCGACGACCGCGAGCGTGGGCACGAGGTCCGAGATGTCGGCCATGTCGACGTCGATGCCCCGCAGTGGCGTGTCACGCCGACGCATCACCACGGTGTCGGTGGCCCCTGCGCTCACGATGCAGCCCATCGACGCGAGGACGTCCACGAAGCGAGCGTCGCCTTGCACGGACTCGGTGCCCAGCCCTGGGACACTGACCGCTCCACCGACCATCGCCGCAGCGGCGAGCGGATAGCTGGCGGAACTGGCATCGGGCTCGACGACGAACTTCGTTGCGAGGTACTCCCCCGGCCCGACGGTCACGTGACGATCCTTGATCTCGACGTCGGTGACGCCGAATGCCGCCATCACCGAGCGCGTGATCTCGAGGTACGGACGAGAGACGAGACCCGACGACAACCACAACTTGAGTCCGCCGGGGATGTACGGCGCAATCAGCATCAACGCCGTCACGTACTGACTCGACACGTCGCCGGGCATCACCACCGCGTCAGCCCGGCGCAGCGGCCCGGCGACGGTGACCGGAAGATGGCC
>JBGTCW010000511.1:0-3662 GCA_041748635.1 Ilumatobacteraceae bacterium
CCGAGCGCATGACCGTGCACCGCAGCGATCACCGGAACGGCGAGTTCCTGCCACACCCAGCAGACCTGCTGGCCGAGATGGGTGATGCGGCCGTCCTTCATCTGACCGGGGTTGCCGTCGGAACGGTTCGCGGCGCTCGCCACGTCGTCGCCACCGGCCATGGCCTGGAACGAGGAGAAGTCGAGTCCGGCGCAGAACGATGCTCCGTCGCCCGACAGCACCACGGCTCGCACACCGGGCTCCGACTTCAGCTGCTCACCGGCCTCGGCGATCGCCGAGAACATGGCGTTGTCGAGAGCGTTGCGCTTGTCGGCACGGTTGAAGACGACGTCGGCGACGCCGTCGGAGATGGTGATGAGCACGCGATCGGACATGAGACGAGTATTACCAGGCGTCCCAGTGCAGGACGGTGTCGAGCGGAAGCCGCTTGGCGAGCTGGAAATCCGTACCAATCGTGTACGCGATCGGGAAAAGCCCGGCCTGGGTGTACCGGTCGTGCGGAATACCCAGCAGCTCCGCCGCCTCCGCTTCGCCTCCGTCCATCAGGTGGATCGTGGTCCATGCCGAACCCATCGCCCGTTCTCGCAACGCCATCATGAAACTCCACACCGCGGGCAGGATCGAGCCCCACTGCGAGGCCCCGACGAACGCCGGCACACCATCGAGACGTCCCTCGATGCACGGGATGAGCATCAACGGCGCCCGATGGAAGTTCTCGGCGAGATACGTCGCTGACTCCGTGATGCGCTCTCGTTGGTCGTGGCGCAGATCGCCGGGCTGGTACTGGTTCGAGCGCGCCATCGACGCGTACTTGGCGAAGTTCCGGGCGTAGATGTCGGCGAGGGCCTGCTTCTTCGCGGCATCCTCCACGATCATCCACTGCCATCCCTGGCTGTTCGATCCGGTGGGGGCCTGGAGCGCGATCTCGAGGCACTCCTCCACTACCGAGCGATCGACGGGGCGGTCGAAGTCGAGCCGCTTGCGCACCGAACGAGTGGTGGTGAGGACGTCGTCGGCCGAGAGGTTGAGCTGCATTCGGCGAGTGTCGCAGCTCAGCGGCTGCGACGACGCACCAAGGATCTATCGATTTCTGCGACCGTTCGGACACCGGTGAGCGCCATCGTGCGCTCCATCCCGTCGCGCATGAACGACAACAACTGGTCGACGCCACGTTCGCCGGCCGCCCCGAGCGCATACAGATATGGTCGCCCCATCGACACCGCGTCGGCGCCGAGTGCGAGCGCCTTGACGATGTCGCTCCCGCGCCGGATGCCGCCATCGCAGATGATCGTCGCGACGTCGCCGATCTCGTCGCGCACCGGCTCGACGAGATCGATCGGAGCCGGAGCATCGTCGAGTTGCCGTCCGCCGTGGTTCGAGAGGCCGATTCCCTCGACGCCCATCGCGACAGCCTGCTTCGCATCGGCCACGGTCTGGATCCCCTTCAGGACGACCGGTCCGTCCCAGACGCTGCGCAACCAGTCGACGTCGCTCCACGACAGCGCAGGGTCGAACTGGCGCGCCATGTGCTCGGAGAGCGTGACCGCCGTACTGCCGTCCTCGTCGCTCAGACCGACGACGTTCGCGAAGGTGATCGGCTCGTGGCGCAGGAAGTCCCACGTCCAGCCGGGATGGAGCGCCCCGTCGAGGATCGTCGAGAGCCCAACCTTCGGTGGCAGCGTCATGCCACGCCGGACGTCGCGCTCGCGCCGGCCCAGCATCGCGGTGTCGACGGTGAGCCAGACGGCCGTGTATCCGGCGGCCTTCGCCCTGTCGAGCAACTCCTTCACGAGACCGCGGTCGCGCCACGTGTAGACCTGGAACCACTTGTCGCCGTCGCTGACGGCCGCAACGTCCTCGATCGAGCGGGTGCCCATCGTCGACAGCGACCACGGGATACCGGCGCGCGCCGCAGCTCGGGCGACAGCGAGTTCACCCTGCGAGTGCGCGATGCGGGTGAAGCCGGTCGGGGCGAGGATCAGCGGCATCGAAGCCGCACATCCGAGGATCGTCGTCGACGTGTCGAGCCGACTCACATCGCGCAGCACCCGCGGTTGGAACTCGTACTCGCCGAACGCGCTGACGTTGCGCGCCAGCGACCGCTCGTCGTCCGCACCACCGTCGATGTAGTCGAACACACCGTGCGGCAGGCGTCGCTTGGCGATCCGCCGAAAGTCCTCGACCGAGGCGGCCGACTTCAGGCGACGTTCGACGGGATCGAGCGAGATGCGATCGAACTGCACCACCGACCGGAACGTGTCGATCATCCCCACGCCCCCGAGCGTACGACCTCTGTAACGATTGGTGTCAGACACCAATCGTTACATCACTCGACGATGCGGAGCCCGCTCGGGGTCATCGACGGTTCCGCCTGCGGCAACTCGACGACGAACTCGGTGCGATGCGCCGGGAAGAGGTGCTCGCTCATGAGCACTGCCCGCCCCGTCGAGTCGGTGGTGATGCGTTGGCACCGCAACACCGGCGATCCGCTGGGAACCCCGAGCAGGCGGGCATCCGACTCCTCGACGAGGTCGGCGCCGATCGTCTGGGTCGCTCCTCGCAACTCGACGTCGAGGAGTTCGTAGAACGGTCGGCGCTCGACATCACGGCGCGAGAGGTGCGAACCGAGTTCGGCCGGACACCACACCGTCACGACCGCGAAGGGTTCGCCGTCGGCAAGATTGACGCGCTTGACGCGCAGCACGTGGTCGACACCGAGCACCCGCTCAACACGCTCGGGTGCCGATTCGTAGGCGAACTCCTCGATCTTGCGTTCGGACAGCTTGCCGACGCCCTCGACGTGCGACTCGATGGTCGCCAGCACCTCGAGGCTCTGGCGCACCGGATCGGTGGCGACGAACCACCCGAACCCCTGCCGGGCAGCGATCAGGCCGTCTTCGCGCACCAGTTCGAGCGCACGACGGATCGTGACGCGAGACGCTCCGAACTCCAGCGACATCTCGGCCTCCGACGGCAGGACGGAGCCCGCGGGAGACCGTCGGGCGCGATCGCGTAGCTCGTCGGCGATCTCCTGATAGCGGATTTGACGCACGCTGGCTCCCGTCGCCTTTCGTGGCACCAGCGCGGGTTGCGTCTGTTGCGGATCGGCCAACTTGTATTATAGTTGTCTACATGACCGATGCGAGCCACGACCCCAGCCAGAGCGGCGCCACCACCCCCATCGAGCTGGTCGAAGGCGTGTACGCCGGGCTCCCCGCACGAGTCGCGGCGGGCCGCGAGCGCCTCGGTCGACCGCTGACATTGACCGAGAAGATTCTCGTCAATCACCTCGCTGATCCCAACGAAGAGATCGAGCGCGGCGTCACCTACAACGACTTTCATCCCGACCGGGTCGCCATGCAGGACGCCACCGCCCAGATGGCATTGCTGCAGTTCATGACCGCCGGTCTCTCGGAGGCTGCGGTCCCCTCGACCGTGCACTGCGACCACCTGATCCAGGCCAAGGTCGGCGCCAGCATCGATCTCGGCGTGGCGATCGACACCAACGCGGAGGTGTACGACTTCCTGCGGTCGGTCTCCGCGAAGTACGGCCTCGGGTTCTGGGGTCCGGGGTCCGGCATCATCCACCAGGTCGTCCTCGAGAACTACGCCTTTCCAGGCGGCATGATGATCGGCACCGACAGCCACACGCCCAATGCGGG
>JBGTCW010000512.1:0-1841 GCA_041748635.1 Ilumatobacteraceae bacterium
CCGGTCTGGTACCGGCGCACGCCGTCGGGGATGATGGACGCCAAACGGCTTTCCGACGGACGCCTCGCCTTCACGCCGGCGTACGGACCGTTCGGTGTTCGCCCGGATCAGGGCTACTGGCTGACGTCGCTCCCGAAAGGGTCGTCCACGGTCAAGCACACGACGGTCGATGGTCTGCTGACCGACCACCATGACTACATCGAGATTCCGGAGACGAATGACCGGGCGTTGATCAGCTATCCGATACGTACCGATGGGGTCCTCTCGTTCGGCCCGCCTGCGGACACGTACAGCGACGGCGTGATCCAGGAGATCGACAACGCGACGGGTGTCGAGGTATGGCGGTGGAACATGCACGAGCATTTCGATTCGGCATCGTCGACGTTCCCGCAGAACTTCGAGTCGACGCCCGAGTTCGCCGGGACTGGCTGGGACGTCTTCCACATCAATGCGATCGACCGCGTGGAGAACGGCGATTACGTCGTCACGGCACGTCACATGGACGGCGTGTTCCTGGTGAATCGCATGACGAAGAACGTCGAGTGGACGCTCGGCACGCCGGACTCCACCGACGGCACCGCCAAGCGACTTACGATCGATCCCGCCGACACGTGCGGCGGCCCGAAGCGGCCACACGACGCTCGATTGAATGGGGACGTGCTCACCATGCTCGACAACCAGGCTCAGCCGGGCGCCAACTGCCCGCCGCGTGCGGTCGCCTACAAGATCGACGTTGCAGCGGGAACCGCAACCCTGTTGTGGGAAATTCAGAACCCTGCACCTGGTGGAGCCACGTTGGGCAGCGCACAGCAGACCGCCGACTCGGTGGTGGTCAACTGGGGTGCGGGTCAGCAGCCATTCCTCGAAGAGTTCGCCTACGACGGCACCCGCTACACCCGGATCATGGCGGTCGGCCTGCCCAACAGCGGTAACTCATACCGCACGATCAAGTACTCGCCCGCCACCTTCGACGTCGGCCAACTCCGTGCCAACGCCGGCGGCAACACCGTCGCCACCCCGCCGTGAGATGTAACGATTGGTGTCTGACACCAATCGTTACATCTCAGTCGTAGTACCAGAAGCAGCCGTACTGCTCGGGGTCGCCCCAGGTGATCGAGTCTCGGGGCTCCAGGCTCTGGCGGTCCGAGAACTGCATCTGGTCGAGGCCGACGGTGACCAGCTCCTCGTCGATGACGATCGAGCGCTGCAGCGGGTTCCAGCAACCGAACCTGGCCGACTGCGAGTGGCTGATCGTGCCGCGTGCGATCAACTCGCGACCGTCGAGTTCGGCCACGACGGCACCGCCGCTCGCACCGACGATTTCCTTGGCGAGGCAGCTGTCCGCTGGCCCGCAATCGTTCCAGCCCGGCGACACCGGCAGCACGATCGTGCCATCGGGCTCCCAGAACAGGAACGCCTTGTGATCCCACTCGACCTCGCTGTAGCCGCCGATCGGCAGGGTGCTGATGCGCTGCGGGTTGGTCGGATCACTCACGTCGAACAGGCTGAGCTGCGTCCCGGTGGTGCGGCCTTCTTCGGTGGCGTCCTGGCCGACGCCGAGCAGCAAGCCCTCGCCGACCGGGTGGAGGTACGCCGAGTAGCCAGGGATCTTCAACTCGCCAGCCTCGAACGGATTCGAGGGGTCGGTGAGGTCGATCACGTACAGCGGGTCGATCTGGCGGAACGTGACGACGTAGGCGAGATCGCCGAGGAACCGCACGGCGTAGATCTGCTCGTCCTTGCCCAATCCGCCGACCGACGAGATCGTGCGGAGTTCCTCACCGTCGGGACGCAGCACGAACACGGTCGACTCGCTCTGCTCGCCGAACCCACCCCAGTTG
>JBGTCW010000513.1:0-3018 GCA_041748635.1 Ilumatobacteraceae bacterium
CTCGCGTTCGCGATGGCGACCGAGCAGCTCCTCGGCATCGACGGCGACATCCCCGAGCGGGCCGTCTGGATCCGCATGCTGATGGCCGAGATGAGCCGCATGGCCAGCCACCTGCTGTTCATGGCGACCAACGGCATGGACCTCGGCGCCGTGTCGATGATGATCTACGGCTGGCGCGAACGCGAAGAGGTGCTGAGGTTCTTCCAGGAGGTCACCGGCCTGCGGATGAACCACAACTACATCCGCCCCGGCGGTGTCGCCGCCGACCTGCCTGCCGGCTGGCGTGACGGCGTGCTGGGGATCCTCGACATGCTGCCCGACCGCCTCGACGAGTACGACATCTTGATGACCGGCCAGCCGATCTGGCGCGAGCGGCTCCAGGGTGTCGGCGTGATCACCCCGCAGGAGGCCGTCGCGCTGGGCGCGACCGGCCCCATCCTGCGGTCGACCGGCGTCGAGTGGGACCTGCGGCGCGACGAGCCGTACATGCACTACGACCTGATGGACTTCGACGTGATCGTCGGCTCGTACGGCGATGCGTTCGATCGGTACGCGATCCGCCTCGCCGAGATCCGCGAGTCGATGAAGATCGTGCGTCAGATCCTCGACCACATGCCGTCCGGCGACTACCGCATCCAGGACAAGAAGGTCACGCCGCCACCGCGGGCGCGCATCGACGAGTCGATGGAGGCCTTGATCCACCACTTCAAGATCTTCACCGAGGGCTTCAAGGTGCCGGAAGGCGAGGCCTACGTCGGCCTCGAGGGTCCCCGCGGCGAGATCGGCTGCTACATCGTCAGCGACGGCTCGGCGACCCCGTACCGCATGCACATGCGTGAGCCGAGCTTCGTCAACATCCAGTGCCTGCCGCACATGATGCGCGGCGGATTGGTTGCTGATGCGGTCGCCATCATCAGTAGCGTCGACCCGGTGCTTGGAGGAGTCGACCGGTGAGCCGCTTGAACGACCACAACGTGGTGGTGGCGAAGGAGATCATCGCCCGCTACCCGAAGAAGAAGTCGGCGTTGATCCCGCTCGTGCACCTCAGCCAGCAGCAAAACGGTTACGTCACCAACGACGCGATGCGTCACGTCGCCGAACTGCTCGACGTGACGCCCGCCGAGGTGTACGGCACGGCGTCGTTCTACGAGATGTTCCGGTTCGAGCCGACGGGGAAGTACCTGATCAACGTCTGCGCCACGATGTCGTGCGCGCTGATGGGCGCCGACGCGTTGATGCACCACGCCGAACACACCCTCGGCGTCAAGGCGGGCTCGACCACGAGCGACGGCCTGATCACGCTGCAACACGCCGAGTGCCAGGCTGCGTGCACCGAGGCGCCGACGCTGCAGGTCAACTATCGCCACCGCTACCGGGTGACCCCGGAGTCGTTCGACGAACTGGTCGCCGACCTGCGCGCCGGCAAGCTCGACGCCGAGGTGCCACCGCACGGCACGCTCGGTCGCAACCGCCAGCAGATTCCCGCCGACCGCGCGGTCGGTGCCCACCACCCCGACGACGTCCACGAGGGACCGTCCTGGATCGAGGTCACACCCGCATGAGCACGTCGACCGGCGTTGTCAGCCCGTACCCGTGGGCGCCTGGGTACTACCCGAGCGACCGCCCCACCGTCGTGACCACGCGATTCGAGTACGAGGACGGCCACACCCTCGAGCGCTACCTCGCAACGGGCGGCTACGACGGCTTGCGCGCCGCGCTGGCCAAGACGCCCACCGAGATGGCCGACGAGGTCAAGAACTCGACGCTGCTCGGACGCGGCGGCGCCGGCTTCCCCGCCGGAACGAAGTGGGGGTTCACGCCCCAGGGCGTCTGGCCGCGGTACCTGGTGGTCAACGGCGACGAGTCCGAGCCCGGCACCTACAAGGACCGGCTCCTGATGGAGTGCGACCCGCACCAGCTGATCGAAGGGTGCCTCATCGCGTGCTACGCGGCTGGGCTCTCGCAGTGCTTCTTGTACATCCGCGGCGAGATGCCGCTCGCCCACGAGCGTGTGGCGAAAGCGCTCGACGACGCGTACGCGGCGGGCTACGTCGGCACCAACACCCTCGGCACGGACTTCGGCGTCGACATCGTGTTGCACTACGGCGCCGGCGCCTACGTCGTCGGCGAGGAGACCGCGCTGATCGAGTCGCTCGAGGGCGAGCGCGGCATGCCGCGCCTCAAGCCGCCGTACTTCCCCGCCGCGGTCGGCCTGTACGGCCAGCCGACGATCGTCAACAACGTCGAGACGCTGTCGAACCTGCCGTTCATCGCGACGCAGGGATCAGCGGCCTACACCGCGATCGGTACCGCCACGTCGCCGGGCACACGGATGATCGCCGTGTCGGGACACGTGAAGCGGCCCGGCGTGTACGAGATCGTCAACGGCTCCACGACGTTCCGCGACCTGCTCTACGGCGACGACTTCGCGCAGGGCATCCGCGACGGCAACGAGCTCAAGGCGTTCGTGCCGGGTGGGGGCTCAGCACCGTGGTTCACCGCCGATCAGCTCGACATCGAGTTCGAAGGCCCGCAGGCCGGCGCCGCCGGATCGATGCTCGGCTCGGGCGCGGTGATGGTGATGGACGAGACCACCGACATCCCCGCCGCCGCACTCACCCTGGTGCGCTTCTACGCCCACGAGTCGTGCGGCAAGTGCGTGCCCTGCCGTGAGGGTGGCACGTGGCTCTACCGGCTCGTGCAACGCATTGTCGACGGCCACGGTACCGACGCCGACCTCGACACGATCCGCCAGGTCGGCGAGTCGATCTGCCCGGGCGACATGCCGCACGCTTCCAGCGAACGACTCGGCCTCGACGCGGTGCCGTTCCCGTACAAGATGACCACGATCTGCTTCGTCGGGCCATCCGCGTACGTGCCGATCCACTCCGCGCTCACGCTGTTCCCCGAGGAGTTCGAGGTACTCGTGACCAAGCGTGCTGAGCGGCGCACCATCCCGGTCGCAGTGAACCTGACCGCTGAACCAGCAGGAGCGTCGGCGTGAGCGACGACACCGAC
>JBGTCW010000514.1:0-4788 GCA_041748635.1 Ilumatobacteraceae bacterium
TGCGCCGCCATCACCGCGTCGCGGGCGGGCGGGTTCGGGTTCTCGTCGCCCGCGCCGAGGGGGGTCGCACGTGCGCGGATCCGGTCGGCGGCGGGCCCCGACGAGGCGTCGATCGCCGCTGCAACGTTGCGCAGCACCTCCATCATCTGGTTGTGCTCCTCGGCGAGGTACTGGTCGTAGACCGGCAACAGCTGACGGATCCCCTGGATGACCGACTGCATCATCTGCGCCGTCGCTGCGGCCTTCGGGTTGACGACGTTCGGGAGGATGTCGGTGCTGATGCTGATCAGCACCCCTTCCAACATCTGGTCGATGCTCGGTGCGGTGTTCATTGCGGTACCCCCGGGTAGTCGAGCAGGCGGAGCAGATTCGGCACGGTTCCGAGCGCCGACTGAGCGAGATACAGGTGCATGAACTCGGTGCTCTCGCCGTCGATTCGTCGCTTGATCGCCGCTTGCACGGGCACCGCGATGTTGGCCGTTCCGAACAGCGTGAAGTAGTCGACCTCGGCCGGCGTGACGTCGAAGCCGGTGAGCTTGTTGTAGTAGGCGAGGAAGCCACCCTCGTCGATCGGGTGGTCCATGACCCTGGTGTTCGACAGGATGTCCATGGTGGTCATCCATCCGAGGTCCTCGCGAGGGTCGCCGATGCGGGAGTTCTCCCAGTCGATCAACGCCGTCACACGACCGTCCTCGTACAGAAAGTTGGCCGGATTGAAGTCGCCGTGCACGAGCGCCAGTGGCAGCGGCCGCGGCTTGTTGCGACGCAGCGTGAGGAACAGATCGATCACGAAGATCACGGTGGGGTCGTAGTTGACGGTCGGCGTCGAGCGGACGTAGTAGTCGATCGTCGTGTCGATGTAGCTGTCCCACGAGGTGGCGTCAACGCCCTCGCCGCGCGGATCGACGAGCCGACCATGGGGGTCGATCGTCGAGATGTCGGTCGTGTGCAGTTCGACGAGCACCTCGCAGAGATGACGCATCACGTCGTCGGCCTGGCGGGTGTCGGGCCCGTCGTGGAACAGATCCGACGTCTGCGAGTTGCCGTGCATGCGCTCGATCACCATCGCCGGTTCTCCGAATCGCGCCGGGTCCGGCTCGTGGCCGAGGCTCCGTCCGACCGGGATACCGGTGTGAAGTCGCAACGCCTCGATCAGGTCGTGCTCGACCTCCCGGCTGGTCTGCAGGATCGACACCGCCGCAGGTGGATCCTTGCGCAGGATGAGCGGATGGTGCTCCTCCCCCGCCGCCGAGCAGACCAGCGCGTCGAAGCGATACGTCTCGCGCGAGTAGCCGCCGGGTATCGGCTCGAAGCCGGAGACCTCGATGCGTTCGGCTGCGGGAAAAAGGTCCGCGAGCAGTTCGACCAGCTGTGTTTCCATCAACCAAGCCCCCTCCGTTGAATCGCTGCGGGAACGTACCACGGATGGTCACGCCGTGGAACGCCGGAACGCCGGGCGTGACCTGGTCCCTCTGATCCGTATCGGCGATGGCCGTTCTGCTGAGCTGCACGGATGCAGTTCGGCATCTTCTACGAACACCAGCTTCCGAAGCCGTGGAGTGACGACGACGAGTTCTGTCTCCTGCGCGACGCTCTCGACCAGGTCGCGCTGGCCGACCGGCTTGGCTTCGACTACGCATGGGAGGTCGAACACCACTTCCTCGACGAGTACTCGCACTCGTCGGCGCCCGAGGTGTTCCTCGCTGCAGCTGCGGCACGCACGTCGCGAATCCGGCTGGGCCACGGCATCCGCCAGGTGATCCCGAAGTACAACCATCCAGCGCGCACGGCCGAAGGGTTGGCGACACTCGATCTGATCTCTGACGGGCGCGTGGACTTCGGCATCGGCGAGGGTGCGACCCGGTTGGAACTGCACGGTTTCGACATCCCCGCCAAGCAAAAGCGGGCGATGTCGCTCGAGGCCGCCGAGCAGATCGCCAACATGATGGTGCTCGACCCGTACCCCGGCTACACGTCGGAGACGTTCTCGATGCCGTGCCGCAACGTGCTCCCGAAGCCGCGCCAGAAGCCGCATCCGCCGATGTGGATGGCCTGCACGAACCGCGAGACGATCAAGGTGGCCGCCCGCAACGGCATCGGCGCGCTGGCGTTCAGCTTCATCGATCCCGACGAGGCCAAGTCGTGGGTCGACGTCTACTACGACATCATCCGCAGCGACGAGTGCGTGCCGCTCGGGCACTCCGTCAACGCCAACATCGCGCTCGTCACCGGGTTCTCTTTGCACGACGACCGCGCCGAGGCGATCCGGCGCGGCCAAGAGGGCTTCGAGTTCTTCGGTTACGCGCTGAATGCGTTGGTCGCTCACGATCAGGTGCCGGGTCGCACCGATCTGTGGGGCGAGTTCCAGGCCCGGCGTTCGCCCGACAGCGTCGAGCGCCGCATCGCCGCGGCCGACGAACAGGGCGACTCGTTCGCAAGCTGCATCGGCACGCCCGCGGACGCCCGTCGGTACATGCGTCAGATGCGTGACGTCGGCGTCGACCAGATCATCTTCATCCAACAGGCGGGGCGGAACGCGCACGCGGACATCTGCTCGTCGCTCGAGTTGTTCGCCGCCGACGTGATGCCCGAGTTCTCCGCCGACGAAGCGGAGCGACTCGATCGGAAGTCGGCCGACCTCGCCCCGTTCATCGACGCGGCACTCGCCCGCAAGACCTGGATGCAGCCACTCGCCGACGCCGACATCCCCATCGTTCGCGCCTCCGTCGCCAAAGCCCAGACCGCCGGCTCCCTCGCCTGACCGGTCCTCCCGGACCCGACCCCGGAGGACTTCCTCGGTCCTCCCGGACCCGACCCCGGAGGACCGTGGGTCGTCAGTGGGCGATCTTGTTGTTCATGTTCTCGTGGTAGTGGGCGAGCTTGCACTCGCGGTCGTTGAGAATGTGCCTCGTGTAACCACTCGACCGCTTGGTGCGCGCGAGCTGGTCGTAGATCTCGATGTCCTCCGCGACGACGCCCTTGAGCACCTCCCAGTGCTGCATCGTGCGAGCGTGATAGGCGGCGTACTCCGGGTCGTCGAGGTCGCCCGGGTAGATCAACTGCCAGCACAGGAACCGTGTGCGGTCGACGTCGATCGGGATCGGATTGAACACCTGGACGTGCTCGGGATTGCAGTTGAACACCGTGTTCGGGAACACCACGTAATGGCAGATCGCGTAGCGGTGATGGTCGGGATCGTCGGTGAGCTTGTCGATGTTGCTGGCCCGCGGCACGAAGCACATGTAGTTGTCGCCGACGATGTGGAACGACGTGTTGCGCGCCGCCTTGACCCACGACGAGTCCACGTGATGCAGCTGCTTGGTGTGGTAGATCTCATTGAACCCGTCGACGATCGCCTTGTAGCTCACCGGCACGTCCCATTCGAGCACTTCGTGCAGGATCATGTCCTCCATCCGGAACTGCCCGAGGTCGGCGCCGATCTCCGGACCGATCGCGTCGAGCAGCGGCATCGCCTCGTCGGGCCCGGCGAGATTGATCCACACCCAGCCGCCCCACTCGTCCGCGGCGACCGCGGGCGACCGGAGCCCCTCGAGGTTGGCGGGATCGAAGTCCTCCCGGTCGGGAACGCCGACGACGACGCCGGTCGTGTCGTACACCCAGCCGTGATACGGGCACGTGAA
The DNA here is from genome assembly GCA_041748635.1 of Ilumatobacteraceae bacterium. GTDB lineage: Bacteria > Actinomycetota > Acidimicrobiia > Acidimicrobiales > Ilumatobacteraceae > Sva-07. The sequence goes on from JBGTCW010000514.1 coordinate 3,642, forward strand.
TCGTCGGGCGCCGCAACCGACCGCCTCGCCGACGAGCGCCGGTCCGCGGTGCTGACACACGTTGTGGAAGGCGGCGAGCGAAGCATCGTCCTGACGTGTGACCACCACGGTCTCGCCGTGGCCCTCGAACGTCAGCCAGTCGCCGGCGCCGACGAGTTGCTCTGACCGCCCGGCGATGATCCAGTGCCTGGCGAGCACCCGTTCGCGCTCGAGTTCGAAGCGCACCGGGTCGGTGTAGACGTCTCGCGGCATCGTGCTCGGCCCGTAGTCGGGGACCAGCTGGACGCTCGGTCCCAGCCGTACCGGGACATCACCTCGTGTCGGAACGTGCACCATCTGCTCTCACCTTCGCTATCAGAACGTTCACGTTGCACTTCCGATGGGGCATCCCATCCGAAGTGTCACGCGAACGGTGTTTTTGGGTGTTCTATTTCTAACAGTTGTGATATTTTGCGTCAATGCCGAAGGTCGTCGACGTCGATCAGCGCCGTCTCGAGCTCGCCGAAGCCGCTGCCCGCGTGATCGCGCGCTCGGGCGTCGACGGCGCCTCCATGCGCGACATCGCCGCCGAAGCCGGCTGGACCACCGGCACGTTGGTCCACTACTTCGCCGACAAGCACGCGCTGCTCGACTTCACGCTCCGAGCGTCGATCGAGCGTCGCCGCACCGTGCGCTCGACGCGCTCCGACCAGTCCGCTGCAGAGGCACTCCGTGCAACGCTCATCACTGCTCTGCCGACGAACGACGACACACGCGTCCATTGGATCGTGACCCTCGCGCTCGCCGGTGCCGCAGCCGGCGACCGCCGACTCGCCGAGACCCAGCGTGACGCCTACCGCGACTTCCGGGGCTACGTCGTCGATCTCCTCACCCGGATCGGAGACGTCACCGACGTCGAGATCGAAGCCGAGCGGTTGATCGCCCTCGTCGACGGCATCGCACTCCAGGCGCTCTTCGACCCGGCGTCGTGGCCCGCCGACCGGCAACGTCGTGCCCTCGAGGCGGGCATCGGCGCAGGCCCGCACAGCAGGGTCACCAACAGCATCGGGGCGTCAGCGTGATCGTTCCCCGCTCGCTGCGCGCCGACGACCTCGTACTCAGCCACTTCAGCCTCGACCGCAACCACCCGATCGACGACCGGATCGCC
>JBGTCW010000515.1:0-1575 GCA_041748635.1 Ilumatobacteraceae bacterium
TTCGGGCTCGCTGACCTGCGCGGCGAGTGCGGCGATCGAGGTGTCGTCGGCGTCGGGCGTGTCGACGGCCTCCGGTGTGTCGGGAGTCTCTGGTGCGGTGGCCCAACCGGCCGGTTCGTCGACGGCAGCGGCATCGTCGAGCCAGCTGCTGGTCTCGGGTTCGTCGTCGGCGGCTGCCACGAACGTGTCGTCAACGCCTGGCTCCTCCGCCGCGGTGTCTGCTGCTGGCTCATCGGGTGCTGCCTCGGCGTCACCGATCACTGCCGGAGCGCCGGAGTCGGCCTGCTCGTCGGCCTCGCGCTGGAGGTAGGCAACGATGTTCGTGCCTGCGGCGACGATCGACACCACCGACCAACCATCGGCGGCTCTGTCATTGAGCATCGGTGCCAATGACTCGGCGTCGTAGGACGAAGCGGTGACCGAAGAGAACTCCTGCATGGATGCGATGCTAGACGACGCTGTCATCAGGCACGGCGTTCGCGAGTGAACTCTTGGTGCTCACGTGCTGTCCTGGCGGACTCCTTCGGTCAGCGCTGCAAGGTCGGCGTGCTCGGGATCGCCGTCAAAGGTCACCTCGCCGTTGCTCAACGCCAGCAGTCGGCTGCTCTCTCGGACGCTGGACAGTTCGTGGGTTGCCACGACGAGCGTCGCTCCGTCGCCGTGCGCAAGGGTCAGCAACTCCAGCAGCGCCTCGCGTCCGAGCCGGTCGAGGCCCACGAAGGGCTCGTCGATCAGCATCACGTCGAAGGGCCGCACGAACGCCATCGTGATCGCGGCCTTCTGTTTGAGCCCGCGACTGAACGTCGTCGGCAGGTCGTCGACGCGATTCGTGAGTCCGACCATGTCGACGAGGTCGACGGCCTGTTGCTCCCAGTCGTCGGTGCCGTGCAGGCGGGCGATGTACTCCAGGTGTTCCCACACCGTGAGGTCGTCGTAGAAGACGGGCTGGTCCGCCAGGTACGACACGGCGGCCCGTGCCTCGATCGATCCGATCGCGTGGCCGGCGATCGTTGCGCTGCCACCGGACGGCTCGAGCATGCCGACGAGCATCCGCATCAGGGTCGTCTTGCCGCTGCCGTTGTGGCCGATCAGCGAGACGCGTTCGCCGACACCCACGTGCAGGTCGAGCGGGCACAGCGCAGGTGCGTCGCCGTAGTACTTGCACAGACCGGCGGTCTCGATGACCCCTGGTGGCCCGGCGACTCGATCGGTCGGCGGCGGTGCATCCCGTCCGCTCGCCGGGGATCGGTCGGGTGTGGCGGTGGGTCGTCTCGCTCGTGTGCGCTGGGACTGCGGTCGGTTCGATCGGGAATTGCTCATGCGGTTGCGGCCCGCCCTTCTTCGAAGAATCGTCGAACCTTGGTCGTCCAGGGGTCCCGTCGTCGAACCCAGACCACCACGAACGCGGTGAAAAGTGCCAGCCCGACGAGCGAGCGGGCCACGCTGCCGGCGTCGTCGGAGAACCGCGCGACGTACACCGGGGCGGCACCGATTGCGCTGATCGCCACCGGGACGACCGTGCGCACGGCGGTGCTGAACCCGGCGAACTCCGGCGGAACGAGCATTGACTCGGAG
>JBGTCW010000516.1:0-2076 GCA_041748635.1 Ilumatobacteraceae bacterium
GCCCCGGTGGCTCCCGATCCACAGAGCCGACGGGCCAGCGTCGACAGCGGGCGACGAGTGCGGGTGGAGGCTGGCGCGCTCGACGATCCGCCGCGCACCGAGACCACGAGCCGTCGGGTGCTCCACGTGAACATCCAGAGCAGTGCGAGCAGGAAGGTCGACCCGAGGGCCGCACGGGCCAGTGCCTCGGCGGGGCGGTCGGCGGACACGGCGAGGGCCCGTCCGATCTGACCGAACGGAGTCCACGCTGTGGCATCGACGAGCGACTCGCGACGCTCCTCGTCGAGACCGGCGACAGCGCTGGGCACGAACTGGAATGCGGCGTAGAACGCGAGGCTCGACAGTCCAACGACCATCTGGCCGACTCGGGGAAGGCGCGTGCTCAACAAGCCGAGCATGTTGATCGTGGTCCGCGACACCAGCAGCAGACATCCGAGGAACGCAGCGACGGCCACCGCCACCGGGACGACCGAGACCGGACCGCGCACTGCGCCGGCGAAGGCTCCGAGGCCGACGAGCCCAGCGGCGATGCCCGGTGGACCCGATGCCGCTGCTGCCAGCAGCCCGATCCCGAGCTGGCGCTGGGTGAGCGGCTCGGTGGCCAGCACACGCGGATCCACCGGTTGGCTGACTCCGGCGATCACGCCGAGCATCACGACGACGAGCACCGATCCTGTGACCGCGCCCACGTACAGCTGCACTGGCTCGTCGGCGGTGCGGCCGGCGACGAAGAGCGCCGCCCCACCGATCGTCCCGACGAGTGTCGAGCCGATCAGGCCGACGATGGTTGCGAGCCGTTGGGGTCCCCGAGTTCGCAGTACTCCGCGCAGCATCCGCCAGCGGAGCGTGGCGAACAGTGCGATGACGGCCCGATCGGTCATGGCGTCAGCTGAGCCAGCCGAGGGCGTCGTCGGCCACGTCGGACGCTCCGACGACGTCGATGAAGGCATCCTCCAGTCGCCGACCGTCTCGAAGCTCGTCGATCGGGCCGGAGGCCACCAACCGCCCCCGATGGATCACGCCGACGTGGTCGCAGACGCGCTCGACGATGTCCATGACGTGCGTCGACAGCACCACCGTGCCGCCGCCGGAACGGAACCGGTCGAGCATTCGCCGCATGGCTCTGGTCGACACCGGGTCGACGCCCTCGAACGGTTCGTCGAGCATGACGATCTGCGGGCGAGCGAGCAGTGCGGCGGCCAGCGCGGTCTTCTTGCGCATCCCGTGGCTGTACCCGGCGATCGGCCGACCGGCATCCTTCAGCAGATCGAGCACGGTGAACAGATCTGTCGCCCTCGTCAGAACGGTGTCCTCGTCGAGTGCGCGCAGCGTGCCGATCGTCTCGACGAACTCCCACGCGGAGAGCCGGTCGAACAGCTGGAGCGGATCGAGCATGACGCCCATCGCCTGGCGGGTGGCGAGCACGTCGTCGGCGACGTTCACGCCACAGACCTCGATCATTCCTGCATCCGGACGGACGAGCCCGCACACCGCACGCATGGTCGTCGACTTACCGCTGCCGTTCGGTCCGACGAGGCCGTAGCACGCGCCGAGTGGCACCTCGAGCGTCAGCTCGTCGATCGCCGTGACCGTGCCGTATCGCTTGGTCAACCCGTGGATCCGCAGCGGCGAGCGGACCGGTGGGGGGAGTTCCACTCGTGCAGTCTGCCGTGCGCTTCTGCTTCAGCTCGCCGCGAGTTGCGATGTCGCCAGATCGGCGACGCTGTGGTGGACGAACTCGAAGTGCGCAACGGCGCCGACGACGATCACCGCGGGCGAATGGACGTCGGCGTCCGCGAGCTCGGCGAGTGTCCATCGTCCGACCACCTGGGCGTCGGTCGTCGCAGACTCGATCGCCGCGACCGGTGTGGTCGAGTCGAGCCCGCCGGCCATCAACTCGGCGGCGATGGCCGCCCGCTGCGCCACGCCCATCAGGATCACGATGGTCCCGCCAACCTTCGCGAGCGACCGCCAGTCGACGTCGGGCTCACCCGCTCGCCGGTGACCCGTGACCACGGTGAACGCCGCTGACACGCCCCGGTGCGTCACCGGGATCCCGGCGGCGGCGGGAGCGGC
>JBGTCW010000517.1:0-2666 GCA_041748635.1 Ilumatobacteraceae bacterium
GCGGTACCGGCCGGCATCCAGTTGCCGAAGATCATCGTGGCGAGTCCGAGGAAGCCGCGGCCGGCGACTTGGTTCTCCTGGTAGCGGTTCGCGAACAGCACCAACACGGCACCACCCATCCCGGCGAGGCCGCCGGAGATCGCCATGCCGATGTAGCGCATCTTGTGCACCGACACACCGAGTGACGCGGCGGCGGCGGGGCGCTCGCCGCTGAAACGCAGCCGCAGGCCGAGCGGCGTGTGCCACAGGAAGTAGGCCATCCCGAAGAACAGCCCGATGGTCAGCAGTACGTCCCACGTGACCGAGGTGGTCATGCCCTTCAGGAATCCAGCGGCATCTGCGATCATGAACCAACCGGTGTCCTCCAGCCAGCCGAGGATGTCGGGCGTGGCCCAACCGAACAGATCACCGCCCGACAGGAACGGCACGGTGAACGACCCCATGCTCCCCGAGTTGCCAGGTGACGACGTGACCGAGCCGCCCTGCACGCCGACGAACAGTTCGCTCGCCATGAACCGGGCGACACCCGGAGCGATGAGGTTGATCGCAACGCCGGCGACGATGTGGTTGACGCCGAAGGTGGTGGTGGCCACGCTCATGATGATCCCGCCGAGCATGCCGCCGATGATGCCGCCCAGCAGCGCCATCCACGGCCCGTATTCCCAACCCCACCAGCCGGCGAAGATCGTGCCCATCACCATCATCCCGTCGAGGCCGATGTTGATGGTGCCGCTGCGTTCGGCGATCAGACCGGACAGGCCAGCGAGCGCAATCGGTGCCGCTGTACGCAACGCCACGCCGAACGTACCGCTGGAGGTGAGGTCGCCGTTGTCGGAGATGATGCGCGCCGTCGACATGACGGCCACACCGACCATCACGAGCGCAACGATCCGCCAACGGGTCGAATCGAGCAGCGGCGGCCGTCCCGACGTGATCGTCGTGGCGTCGATGGTGGCGCTCATGACGACGCTCCGATCTGAACGGTCTCGGACGTCGGTGGCGGTGGCGGGTCGATGCGAGTGGCGACGGCGGCGGCCTCCGCGGCAGCAGCGTCGTTGCGGCGCCGGACGACCTCGTAGGCGATCACGGCGGCGAGGAGGAACGAGCCCTGCAGGATGCGACCGATCTCGGGCGGGATGCCCAACGAGCCGAGGCGGCGGGTCGCGACCTCGATCGTTGCCCACACGATGGCGGCGGCCGCCACACCGACGGGGCTGTTGCGGCCCAACAGGGCGAGGCCGAGACCGGTGAAGCCGAGCGTGGTCGGGAAGGCGTCGCCGTACTTCAGGAAGTTGGGGTCGGCGAGCAGGAACGGCAGCCCGATCATGCCGGCGACCGCGCCGGACATGAACAACGTGATGAGGACCATCCGCTTCGGGTTCACGCCGGCGGACTGCGCTGCGTCGGCGTTCATGCCTGACAGCTTGAGTTCGTAGCCGAACAGGCTCCGGTTCAGCAGCACGTGGTAGGCGACGCCGAGGAGGATCGCGATCGGCAGGAAGCCGAGCAGGTCGACGCGCTCGCCGAAACTGAACCCGAAGAACTCGAAGATGGGATCGAGCGTCGGGAGTCGCGCCGACTCCGGCATCACCTTGGTCTGGGCGACCAGCCCACCGTTCTCCGAGTCACGGAAGTACTCCGACAGCAGGAAGGCGCTGAGGCCGATGCCGATGTAGTTCAACATGATGGTCGAGATCACGACGTTGACGTTGCGGGTCACGTTGAGGATGCCGGCGATGAGCGCCCAGGACCCGCCGACCGTCATCGCGACGATGATCACGAACGGCACGTGCAGGAGCGGAGGCAGGCTGACCTCTGCGCCGGCCCACCCGGCGATCAGCGCCGCCAGCAGGTACTGACCGTTCGAGCCGATGTTGAACAGGTTCATCTTGAAGCCGATGGCGACGGCGACACCGGAGATGTACAACGGCACGGCGGTGTTGATGATGTCGACCACCGCAGCGGTGGAGTCGATGGTCTTCCACATCTCGACGAACGCATCGACCGGGTTGTTCCCCGAGATCAGCAACGCGATCGACGAGATCACGATCGCCGCCGCCGCGGCGACCAACGGAGCGAGCGACGCTCGCCAGATCCGCTCGAACATCAGTGCACCCCCGTCTTCGCGCCGGTCATGTACGACCCGAGTTCGGCCGGCGTGACCGTGCTCGGGTCGACCTCGGCGACGATTTCGCCACGCAACATCACGAGCAGACGGTCGGACAGACCGATGAGCTCCTCGAGATCGGCCGACACCAGCACCGTGCCGAGACCGGCGGCTCTCGCGTCACGCAGGATGTCCCAGATGACCGACTGGGCGCCGACGTCGACGCCGCGGGTCGGGTGCGCCGCCACAAGCACCTTGGGTTCCGCTGTCATCTCGCGGCCCACGATCAACTTCTGTTGATTGCCACCCGACAGGGTGAACGCCGGGACGTTGATGCTCGGCGTTCGCACATCGAACTCCTCGACGATCTCCTCGGTGCGCGCCTTGGTGCCGCCGATGTCGAGCCACGGACCCTTCGCGAAGGGGGGGCGGTGGTGGTGGCCGAGCGCGGCGTTCTCCCACAGTGTGAACCCCAGGACGAGGCCGTCCTTCTGGCGGTCCTCGGAGATGTAGCCGATGCCGGCGTTGCGTCGTTCGCGGGTCGAAAGCCGTGCGATGT
>JBGTCW010000518.1:0-2677 GCA_041748635.1 Ilumatobacteraceae bacterium
GTGCTCGAGGCCTTCGGGGTCGCGGTAGAGCGCGCTCCCGGCGACCAGCACGTTCGCGCCGGCCCGCGCTGCACCCTGGATCGTCGACGGACCGATGCCGCCGTCGACCTCGAGGTCGACGGCGTCGGCCAGGCCTGCGTCATCGATCATCGCTCGGATCTCGGTGATCTTCGGCTCCATCGTGGCGATGTAGGCCTGGCCGCCGAAGCCCGGGTTCACCGTCATCACGAGCACGAGGTCGACGAGGTCGAGCACGTGGGCGATTGCCGATGCAGGGGTGGCCGGATTCAGGGCGACGGCTCCCCGAGCGCCGAGCTCGTTGATGTTGCCCAGCGTGCGGTGGAGATGAGTACACGCCTCGGCGTGCACGATCAGGCGGGAACAGCCCGCGTCGACGTACTGCTTCGCCATCACGTCAGGCGTGTACACCATCAGGTGCGCCTCGAACGGCAGCGTGGTGTGCGGGCGCGCCGAGGCGATGACGTCGGGTCCGAAGGTGAGGTTGGGGACGAACTGGCCGTCCATCACGTCCCACTGGATCAGGTCGACGCCCGCTGCTTCGAGGGCTGCGACCTCGTCGCCGAGCTTCGAGAAGTCGGCGGGCAGGACGGAGGGAGCGATCTGGATCGGGCGACTCATCGAGGGCGAAACCTACTCGTCGTCGTCGGAGTGGCCGGATTCGTCGGAGTCGCTGGCGTTTTCCCATGCCTCGTCGTCGTCGTCCCATCCGTCGTTGCGTTCGTCGACCTTGGACTTCCAGTTCTCGGCCTCGTGGCGTGTGGGGTACGGACCGAGGACGTGGTCGCCGGCGCCACGCTCGGCTGCCGGAACGGCGATGTTGCGTCGGAGATCCCAGTACCACTCGGTGTCAGCGCTCATCGTCTCAGTGTCGCGCTTTCACCGCTGGATCAAACAGTCACACCCGTACGCTGGGGGTATGCAACTGACACCTGACCGTCTCGTCGCGGGCGGCGAGGCGATGGCTCGCGATCTCGATGGTCGGGTGGTGTTCGTCGAGGGAGCGCTGCCGGGCGAGCTCGTAGAGGTCGAGATCGAGTCTGCGAAGAAGGACTTTGCTCGCGGACGTCTGATCGAGGTGGTCGAACGCTCACCGCAGCGCGACTCGCCGTCGTGTGCACACCGTCGCAACGGTTGCGGCGGCTGCGACTGGATGCACCTACGGCCCGAAGCGCAGCTCGACGCCAAGGTCGAGATCGTGCGTGAGTCACTGCGGCGCATCGGCCGACTCGACGCCGACCTCGTGGAGCGGATGGTCCGTCGAGGTGGCGCCGTCAGCCCGTTCGGCTATCGCACCACGATTCGCGTGGTCGGCGGCCCGAACGGAGCGGTCGGGTACCGGACCCAGGGTTCGAACGACGTCGTCGAGGTCACCAGCTGTCCCATTGCCGAGTCGAAGCTCTCGCGTCTGCTGTCGGTGATCGAGGCCGACGAAGGTGCCGAGTTGACATTGCGGACCTCGGTGGCGACCGGAGCGATCACCGCCATCTGGGACAAGAAGTACCGCAAGAGCATCCGCGGTGTACCGTCCTCGGTCCACATCGGCGAGCGAGCCTGGCTGACAGAACGCGTCGCCGGGCACGACCTGCGGGTGTCGGCCGGATCGTTCTTCCAGTCGGGGGTGCAGGCGGCCGAGCTGCTGGTCGCGGCCGTCCGTGAAGCGGCGCCGGAGCTCGCGACCGCCCGACACGCCGTCGACGCCTACGGAGGGGTCGGGTTGTTCGCTGTCGCCGCGATGGACGAGGCGCAGCAGGTCACGGTGATCGAGTCGTCGAAGTCGGCGTGCCTCGACGCCGAACACAACTTGAGCGGGCGCAGCGCCAACGTCGTGCGTGCCGACGTGTCCGGTTGGAGCGCGCCGACCGCCGACGGTCCGACCCCGATGGTCGACGTGATCGTGGCCGATCCCGCTCGCCCGGGACTCGGTACACCCGGTGTGATGGCACTCGCCGCTGCGAAGGCGCCCGTTCTGGTGCTCGTGAGCTGCGACCCCGTGTCGCTCGCCCGCGACGTTTCGCTCCTCGCCGAGAACGGGTACGTTTCCGAACGGGTCGAGGTGTTCGACCTGTTCCCCAACACCCACCACGTCGAGACGGTGACGCGGTTCGTCTCGCTCACTCCGTGAAGAATCTGACCGAAACGTCATCCGGGAGGACGCCCCGCAACGTATGGACGATGTGAAGCGCGAGTACACCGAAGCCTCGGACGCGTCATTGGTCGTGTCGATCGGGCGGTATCAGCACGCCGCCCTGGCGGAGGCCTACCGCCGCCATGCCGGTGCGACGTTCGGATTGGCCAAGCGGCTCCTCAACGATCACGCTCGGGCCGAGGAGGTCGTCCAAGAGGTGTTCGTTCGGCTCTGGAACGAACCGAACCGATACGACCCCGAGCGCGGCACGCTGCGCAGCTTTCTGCTCGCACACACCCACGGACGCTCCGTCGATCTCATCCGTGCCGATGTCTCTCGTCGCACTCGCGAGGAGCGAGAAGCTCGCGAGCAGGCGGTCGGGGGCTACGACGTCGCCCGAGAGGTGTGGGACATGGCGCTCGCCGGGCACGTGCGCGAGGCCATGTCCACGTTGCAGCCGGGCGAGCGCGACGCAATCGATCTCGCCTACTTTGGAGGGCTGACGTACAAGGAAGTCGCTGAACGACTGGG
>JBGTCW010000519.1:0-1740 GCA_041748635.1 Ilumatobacteraceae bacterium
ACGAACGCGCCGGTCTCGGCTCCGGCGGCGGGAGCAGTTCGGCGAGCGCGGCGATCCCGGGCACCGTCGGCGGCCAGCTCGAGACACGAGCCGGCGACTACGTGCGATCGTCGGGCAAGCCCGCCGGTGGTGGAGGCGGCGGTGGCGCCGCATTCCGTGACACGGCCAAGATGATGATCAGCCTCGCTCAAGGGGCGGGCCTCGCGAACGATCCGACCATCCGTCAGGATCTCGTTCGGTTGCACACCTTGAGTCAGCTCGGCCGCATGAATCAGTTGCGGGTGAAGGCAGCGAGGGCCAAGGGCGAGGAGATCGCCGGCATGGGCAACATCTCCAAGCTCTCGATGAGCGACATGGTGCGGCTGCAGCGCGACCTCGGCCTGCGCATCGCCGGTCCGCAGGGCATGTTGCACGCCTACAACACCGACGACCGCAAGGCGCTCGACGCGGCGACCGGCAACCCGTTCCTCGGCTTCATCACCGAGATGGCGCTGTTCGCGCAGGCTCCGCCCATCTACGGCGGTACCGACCAGGTCCAGAAGAACATCATCGGTGAGCGGGTGCTCGGCCTGCCGAAGGAACCGAACCAGGACAAGGTCGTCCCCTTCAGCGAACTCCCCAAGAACACCTGAATGAGACGCGGGGTCTGACCCCGCGTCTCATGCGCCGAGCATGCCGTAGGCGTGCGTCGGGCGGAGTTCCAGCAGCAGGCGGCGGTCGTCGACCATCGCCTGTCGGTACTCGGCCCAGTTGTCGTGCTCGCCGGCGACGCTGCGGTAGTACTCGACCAACGCGTCCACCGTGGCGTCGTCGGGTGACTGCGCCACCGGCAACATCGTCACGTCGGCCTCGATCACGACGTAGGCCCAGAAGTCGTCGCGGTTCACGTGCAGCGAGGCCCGAGGGTCGCGCCGCAGGTTCGCCGTCTTCGCTCGACCGTCGGTGACCGAGATGCGGATGACGTCGTCGTCACCGACGGCGAAGGCGATGTTCGACGACTGCGGACGCCCGTCGGACTTCAGGGCGATCAGGACGCCATTGCGCTTGTCGCGGATGAACTCGAGTGCGTCGGAGAGCTGCATGAGGGCGACAACGTCGATGGCGCCGAGACTGTTCCCGTCAGCGTCGGCCTCGGCCGTCAGAACGGGATGATCTTCGACACGGTGTTCGATGATTGATTGACGTCGGTCCGACGTCGACTGCGGCAACCACGGTGATCCCCCCGATCGGGCGGTCGAGCTGCGTTCACACGATCATGTCAGCTCGCTGCAGACTGGGCCAGAGCGGCCGCTCGCGCCTCGGCGAATCGTGCCGAGGTGAGTCGGGGGCCGGCGTAGGCGAACAGCGCGATCGTCAGCACGCCGGCGATCAACCAGGGCAGGCGTTGGGCAACTTCGCGTGACGCGACCTGTTCGCCCAGCACGACGATCAGGCCTCCGAGCGCCGCGCCGACCGGCATCATCCCCCAACCGAAGAAGCGGTAGACGCTGTTGACGCGTCCGAGGAGATGGTCGGGGATGACCGACTGGCGGAAGCTGACGGTGATCACGTTCCACAGCACGCCCACGAACATGAACGCGCCGAGCAGCAGCCACACCGCCGGCCACCAGCTCATGAGTCCGATGGCAATCGACAGCACGCCGCCGCCGAGCAGAGTCGCGGCGAGCGACGGACCGACGCCGATGCGCCGGGCGACTCCCGAGGCGGTCCAACCGCCGACGATGCCGCCGACGGCCCCGC
>JBGTCW010000520.1:0-7462 GCA_041748635.1 Ilumatobacteraceae bacterium
CCGACTGCGGCGACGTCGTGCGAGCCGTCGAGTACTCGGGCTACACGGTGAACTACTGCGCCACCTGCCAGACCGACGGCAAGGTCCTCGCCGACAACACCACGAGCAAGTTCCTGAAGTGACACGGTCCGTCGGACGTCGGACGTCGCACGTCTCACGTCTCACGTCTCACGCTGCGATGAGCGAGTCCACCGCATACGAGCCACTTCGCTCATCGCAAACCCCGACCAGACCACTGCGATGAGCGAGACCCTCGTATACGCACGCTTCGCTCATCGCGGACCCCGACCGGACCACTGCGATGAGCGAGACCCTCGTATACGCTCGCTTCGCTCATCGCGGACCCCGACCGGACCCCACCGTAAGCTCGTCGGCATGCCGATCCATCTGCGCGCCGAGCTTGGCGACTACGCCCCGAACGTGTTGTGCCCGGGCGATCCACTCCGAGCGAAGTACATCGCCGAGACGTTCTTCGACCCCGGCGCACGGCAGGTCAACTCCGAGCGCGGAATGCTCGGCTACACCGGAACCTTCGACGGCAAGGCGATCAGCGTGCAATCGACGGGCATGGGCTGCCCGAGCGCCGGCATCGTCATCGAAGAGCTGATCCAGCTCGGCGTCACCCGCCTCGTGCGTGTCGGCACGTGCGGCGGACTCGGCGACAACATGGCGATGGGCGACACGGTGGTCGGGCTCTCGGCGTCGAGCGACGACCAGACCCCGCTGCGCTACGCCGCCATGGACGGATACGCGCCGAGCGCCACGTTCGCGCTGGTCGAGACGGCTGCGCGGCTGGCCCGCAGTGACGGGGCCGGCGCGGTCCACGTCGGACCGATCGTCACGTCCGGCCTCTTCTACGATCCCGACCCGACGACGTTCGCCCGCTGGAAGCGCCTCGGCCACATCGGTGTCGAGATGGAGGCGGCGATGCTCTACACGGTGGCTGCCGTGCATCGGGTGGAAGCATTGGCGATCATGACGGTGAGCGATCTCCTCGGTGAGGCAGGCGATTCGGTGCGGATCGGCGACGAAGAGCTCCGCGCCGGCGTCGATCAGATGATGCGCATCTCCTGCGCCGTCGCCGTGTCATGATGCGCTGAATCAGCATTCGCTGACGGAACTTCTCCGACTCCAGGAGCGTCAGAACCCCCATGATCCCCCGCGCCGCCCTCAGCCTGCTCGTCCTGTCCGCCCTCGCCATTACTGCGTGCGGAAGCGACGACGACTCCCCCGCCGCGAACGACTCGCTTCCCGCAGTCGGTTCCGCCCCGACCGCCGATGACCTGGTCGACCGATCATTCGAAGCCACCGAGGTCGTCGGCCACGAACTCGTCGCCGACAGCACCATCGAGCTTGCGTTCATGGCCGACAGCGTTGCCGCACGTGCCGGATGCAACTCGATGAACGGCGGCTACAAAATCGTCGATGGCGCACTGAAGGTGGCGGCGATGGCATCGACGATGATGGCATGTTCGGACGAGCTGATGGAACAGGACACGTGGCTCAGCGAGTTCTTGTCGAGCGAACCGTCGATCGCGCTCGAGGGCGACGTTCTCACGCTGACCGGCGTCGACGCGTCGCTCACGCTGAGCGCCGTGCAGCCCGCCGAACTCGAAGACACCACCTGGACCGTGACGGGCGTCGTGGCGAACGAGGCCGTGAGCTCGATCCCGATGGATGCCGAGGCGTCGATCACGATCACCGACGGCCAGGCTGCCATCCGCACGGGGTGCAACAACGGCTCGACCGGTGTCGAGATCACCGAGACGACGATCACGTTCGGCCCGATCGCCACCACGAAGATGGCCTGCGAACCCGAGCTCACCGAGCTCGAAGCCAGCGTGCTCGCAGCGCTCGACGGTGAGGTCACCTACGAGATCGCCGGCGACAACTTGTCACTGCGCAACGGCGACATCGGACTCGAACTCACGGCCGGTTGAGTTCATCCGACCGGCTTGGATGTCCGGTCCGAGGTCACAGCACTGTCCACTTGTGGTGAACGTCGCAGTCTGGCTAGGGTTAGGCTTCCCTAACACCCGTGAACAGGAGACCCTCCCCATGCGATCGACCCACCGTGTTCTGGCCGCCACCTTGGCGTTCGGGCTGCTCGCCGCCGCGTGCGGCAGCGACGACACAGCGTCCGACGGCACATCGTCCGACGACACGACCGCCCCCGGTTCGACCGACGCCCCCACCACCGATGCGCCGGCGACCGACACGACCGACGCCGATGGCGAGACCGGCACCGTCACCGTGTATTCCGGTCGCGGCGAGGATCTCGTCGGCCCGCTGCTGGAGTTGTTCGAGGAGGAGACGGGCATCGACACCGAGGTCCGATACGGCGACTCGGCCGAGATGCTGCTGCTCATCCAGGAAGAGGGCGACAACTCGCCCGCGGACGTGTACTACTCACAGGGCGCCGGCTTCCTCGGCGAACTGTCCTCGACCGGTGCACTGATGCCGCTGCCGAGCGAGACCGTCGATCGGGTCCCGGCTTCGCTCGCTTCGCCGAGCGGTGACTGGGTCGGTCTGTCGGGTCGGGCTCGCACCGTCGTGTACAACACCGACGAGCTCGCCGAAGATGACGTGCCCGACTCGATCTTCGACTTCACCGATCCGCAGTGGCAAGGGCGTGTCGGCTACGCACCCACCAACGCATCGTTCCAGGACTTCGTCACCGCGCTGCGATTCCTCGAGGGTGAGGAAGCGACTCGCACGTGGCTCGAGGGCATCGTGGCCAACGCCGTGCCGTTCGAAGGCAACACCCCGATCGTCGAAGCGGTCGCTGCGGGCGAGATCTCCGTCGGTCTCGTGAACCACTACTACCTCTACCGCTTCCTGGCCGAGGACCCCGACTACCCGGCGGCGAACAAGTTCTACCCGGCCACCGATCCGGGATCGCTCGTCAACATCGCCGGCGCCGGCGTCCTCGCGACGACCGACGAATCAGCCGGAGCGCTCGCCCTCATCGAGTTCCTGCTCTCGCCGATCGCTCAGGAGTACTTCGCGACCCAGACGTTCGAGATCCCGGTGATCGATGGTGTCGAGGTTCCCGAAGGATTGCCGACGGTCGGATCGGTGAACCTGCCGGAGTTCGATCTCAACCAGTTGCTCGACCTGCAGGGCACGGTCGACCTGCTGATCGAGGTCGGGGCGCTGTGACGTCCTCGCCGGCGCCGTCGAGTGGGCGGCGCCGGCCGGTCCTCCTCGACGCGCCGGTGGTGCGGTTGCTCGCGCTCGTCGTCGGCATCAGTGCGGCGATTCCGCTCGGCTATCTGGTGATCCGGGTGTGGGAACTCGGGTGGACCGAGAGCTGGGCGATCGCCACCTCGGCACGGACCCGATCGGTACTGATCGACACGATCGTGCTCGCCGTGGCGGTCACCACCGCTGCCCTTGTGATCTCGCTGCCGCTGGCGTGGCTGACGACTCGAACCGATCTCCCCGCTCGACGAACGTGGGTGGTCCTCACCGCGCTGCCCCTGGCGATCCCGACCTACGTGGGCAGCTTTGCGTTGATCGGGGCGCTCGGCCCACGCGGCATCGTGCAGGGTTGGCTCGAGCCGCTCGGCGTCGATCGGCTGCCTTCGATCTACGGGTTCGGTGGCGCGTTCGCCGTGCTGACCCTGTTCACCTACCCCTATCTCCTGCTCAACGTTCGCGCCGCGTACAACCGGCTCGATCCGAGCCTCGAGGAGGCCAGCCGCACACTCGGCCGCAACTCGTTGGTGACGTTCCTCCGCGTCGTCGTGCCGCAGCTGAAACCGGCGATCGCTGCGGGTTCGCTGCTCGTGGCGTTGTACGTGCTGTCGGACTTCGGCGCCGTGTCGATGTTGCGCTACGACACCTTCACCCGCGCGATCTACGTCCAGTACCGAGGCGGACTCGATCGCGGATCCGCCGCCGTGTTGGGCATGATGCTGGTGGTGCTCACGATCGGTGTGCTCGCCGCCGAGCAGCGACTGCGCGGTCCGGAGTCGTTGCATCGACTCCACGGTTCGGGTGCCCGTACGGCTGCGACGCTCCGGCTCGGTCCGTGGCGATGGGTGGCCGCAGGCGCATGCGGACTGCTCGTGACCCTGGCGTTGGTCGTTCCGCTCGGCGTGATCGGTTACTGGTTGTGGCGCGGGGTGCAGGTCGGCGAGTCGTGGTTCCCGGCCTGGGACCTGGTTGCGAACAGCTTGTGGGCGTCGGCGCTGGGCGCACTGCTGACCGTGGTGTGCGCATGGCCCGTGGCGATGCTGGCGGTTCGCTCGCCGGGAAGGTCATCGCGGCTCGTCGAGCGCCTCTCGTGGTCCGGGTATGCGCTGCCGGGCATCGTCGTGGCACTGGCGCTGGTGTTCTTCGGCGCCAAGTACGTTCCGTGGGCCTACCAGACCATGGCGATGCTGGTGTTTGCGTACATGGTGCTGTTCCTCCCACAGGCGATCGGCGCGATCCGTTCGTCGTTGCTGCAGGTCACCCCGTCGGTCGAGGAGGCATCGCACCTGCTCGGGTCGGGATCGTTCGCCACGTTCAGACGCGTGATCCTGCCGCTGACCCGGCCGGGCGTGACCGCCGGCGCTGCGCTCGTGTTCCTCACGTGCATGAAGGAACTCCCGGCGACCTTGCTGCTCGCGCCCACCGAATTCGGCACGCTCGCAACGCGGGTCTGGACGGCGTCGAACGAGGCCTTCCTCTCGCGTGCGGCGGCGCCCGCGCTGGCACTCGTGCTGCTGTCGTCGCTCCCACTGCTCGTGCTCGTACGACGGGAACGAGGAGCGGACGATGTGGAGAACGTTGCCGACGACGATGCAGCAGGTCAGCTGACCGGGAACGCGGGCGCCGACCGGGCGGTCGAGCTGACCGCCACGCGTTGACCCCGTCGGTACGGCGGAGGCCCCGGCGCCCGACTGCGCAGCGTCGGACCATCGTCGAGCAACACGACGCTCACGTGATCGTGTCCGTAGTACTCGACGAGTTCGACGGTGGCGGCGCCGCAGTCGCCCGCCGCCGCACCCTGCACCTCGTCGAGGTCCGCCAGCACGATCTGCTCGGGTCGAACCAGCACATCGACGGCTCCGGTGAGCGCGACGTGGAGGTCGAGCGGGCCGATCGGAGATGACGCACGAGCCCCGGAGGCGTCGGCTCGGATGAGGTTCGCCTCACCCACGAACCTGGCCACCCATGCCGACGCAGGATTGGAGTAGATCACGTCGGGCCGTTCGAGCTGCGTGATCGTGCCGTCGTGCATCACCGCGACGCGGTCGCCGAGCACGAATGCTTCCTCCTGATCGTGCGTGACGAACACGGTCGTGACGCCCAGCTCGACGAGCAGGCGATGGACCTCGCTGCGGACCTGGACCCGCAACGAGGTGTCGAGGTTTGAGAACGGCTCGTCGAGCAGTAGTGCCGTCGGCTGTGGGGCGAGGGCCCTGGCGAGAGCGACACGCTGTTGCTGACCGCCCGACAGCGTGCCGGGCAGTCGGTCACCGAGTCCGTTCAGGCCGACGAGTTCCAGCGACTGTTCGACACGATCGCTGCGCCGCTCCTCGCGTGACAGCCCGTACCCGACGTTCTGGCCCACCGTGAGGTGCGGAAACAGCGCCCAGTCCTGGAAGACCATGCCGATACGGCGCTGCTCTGGCCGCATGTGGACGCCCGGCCCACTGACGGCCACGCCGCCGATGCCGATCGACCCGCCGTCGATGCGCTCGAGGCCGGCGATCGAGCGCAGCAGCGTCGTCTTGCCGCATCCGCTCGGACCGAGCAGCGCGACGATCTCGCCCTGCCCGACGTCGACGCTGACCTGCTTGAGCACCTCGACATTGCCGAACCGCTTGACCGCGTCGACGACGTCGATCCCTCCGTGGTCCGTCACGACGTCAGGCTACCGGCACCCCCGTCGCACCCGCCCGGCCGGGTGATCGCTGATGGTCAGATCAGGCCGAGCTCGGCGACGGCGTCGCGCTCGCTGACGAGTTCGTCGGTGCTGGCGTCGATCATCGTCCGGCTGAAGTCGTCGATCTCGAGGCCCTGGACGATCTCGTAGTCGCCGTCCTTGCAGACGCACGGGAACGACGAGATGATGCCCTCGGGCACGCCGTAGCTGCCGTCGCTGACGACGGACATCGACACCCAGTCGCCCTTGGGGGTCCCGAGCGTCCAGTCGCGGACGTGGTCGACGGCGGCCGACGCCGCCGAGGCCGCCGACGATGCCCCGCGGGCCTCGATGATCGCTGCGCCGCGCTTGGCGACGGTCGGGATGTAGGTCGACTCGTACCACTCGTGGTCGCCGACGGCGTCGTACGCGCGCTGACCGTTCACCTGGCAGTGGAAGAGGTCCGGGTACTGGGTGGTCGAGTGGTTGCCCCAGACCGTCATCTTCGTGATGTCGTTCACCGACGCCCCGAGGCGTTGGGCGAGTTGCGTCTTGGCCCGGTTGTGATCGAGACGCGTCATCGCGGTGAACCGGCGCGGATCGAGGTCGGCAGCATTGCGCTGCGCGATCAGGGCGTTGGTGTTCGCCGGGTTGCCGACGACGAGGATCTTCACGTCTGGAGTAGCCGAGCGCGACAGCGCTTCACCCTGTGGCTTGAAGATGCCACCGTTGGCCGACAGCAGGTCGGCCCGCTCCATGCCTGCCTTGCGCGGCATCGAACCCACGAGGATGGCGACGTCGGCATCGCCGAATGCCGTGTCGGCGTCGTCGGTGCAGACCACCTCCGACAGCAGCGGGAACGCACAGTCGTCGAGTTCCATGCGCACCCCTTCGAGCGCGCCGAGCGCGGGGGTGATCTCGAGCAACTGCAGCGCGATCGGGGTGTCGGGGCCGAGCATCGAGCCCGAAGCGATACGGAAGAGCAGGCTGTAGCCGATCTGGCCAGCAGCACCGGTGACAGCAACGCGAACAGGAGTGGTCATGGCCCGAGCGTAGGCCCGTCGTCGGCGACTCACCCAAGCCACGCCACCCACAACTGGTCACGGTCAGGGTTGGGCGAGGACTCGGCTGATCACGTCGGCGTAGTAGTTCTGACCCGACTGCGTGAGGTGGATGCCGTCGTCATAGAAACAGCGTCCCTCGCACCCCGCCGACAGCACCTCCCAGTCGACGACCGTCACGTTGGGACGCGTTGCCGGCACGGCGCGCAGCCTGGCGTTGTTGTCGGCGATCCAACCGCGATCGGCCTTGCCGGTGAGCAGCAGCACGACGGGCACGTCGACGAGCGTCGCCAACATCGAGTCGAGGGTGTCCTGGCTGAACGACCCGTTGGTGCCGAGGTGGACCACCACGACCGAACCGAAGGTGCCGTTGGCCTCGAGTTCCTGCATGGTCGGCACGAACGTGTTCATCTGACGGCTCTGGAGCGCGTCGACCTGGAAGCCGCGCCCCTGCAGTTCCTCGGCAGCGCCGAGCATCACCGAGTCGCCCAGCGCCACGAGCGGAAAGCCCGACGCCGTGGGCGCGATGGCGAGCGGGGCG